>JBAXUR010000001.1:0-113171 GCA_037129595.1 Methylococcaceae bacterium
CAAGGTACACGCGAAGAATTGCTGGCGATTTGTGGACTGGATAGTCAAGGGATTATTGACCAAATTGAGGCGTTTTGCGCTTAGTGCGGATGTAACGCTCAGTCTATTAAAAATAGAACACTGATGAAACCGATTGGCGGTTTTCCAAAGGCGTTTGGGACTTTTCACAATGTACGAAGCCCATGCGGAAGCGAGCCGATCCCGATGAGGAAATTACCGACTGGAGAGCCGTGTGCGGGAGAACTGCACGCTCGGTTCGGAGGGAGGGGAGAGCTAAAAAAAAAGCTCTTCTCTACCCCTATAGTGTACAAGGATGTACTAATCTACATCGCATAGAATTTATAAAAATTAAACTATAAATTAGCTAGTTGTATGCTTTGTAAGTGCCATCCATGGCAACTGGATTCCGGCGATCCATGCCGGAATGACGGCTCTGGGACTTGTGGTAATATCAATTCTTCTTATGACCCGCTTACATTTTTAATTATGTGTTACCCACTGTAAATCACATAGAGCCAAAAAAGGCAAGTTATCAAAAGCGTATATCGAGTTCTACATTCATGATCTACAGAACAATCCAGAACTACCCAGAGATTACCGAGAGAAATATCTTGATGTTATAAATGTTTACACCCAAGCAGTGTTGCAAAGAATGTTAGATTAAGCTAAATCATAGGTTGAACAAGTTTTACCTGCTAATCAGAAGAAAAACCAAATTCAAAAATGCTTAGGATTATCTCTGGCATTTTTTATTCAACTATCAACCCAATAATTTTTTAACAATTAACTCGCGTAGATATTCTGGCATTTGAAGTGTTTGCAAATCCCAACCCTCACGAATTAGAATATCATGCAAGCATTTTTCCATAATTTCATGTGCTTTCACTGAGGCATCTACAATAAGATTATGTGTATCAATTGTTCTTTCATCGACTTCTTTTTGACATTGAGCCTGATACTTTAAAAGTAATCGCAGACTTAAAATTTGCTCACTGACTTGACTAGGACAAACACAGGCATAAATTAATCCTTGGTCTTTTATTTTCTCAAGTTGCTCATCTGAATACTGATAATCTAATTTCATATAAATACCATTACTAAGTTATTGAAAAGGAGGTTGTATTATAAAACTATTGCCACTTTTAAATGTAACCGGATTTGGAGTAAAAGCAAGTTTTGGACTGCCAGTCGCGTACAGAGAGGAAACACATAATTTGTTTCACTATTTTGATAATCTCTGATGGAAATATTTACTAGATATTTTTTTTAATGTATGTCATAAAGTAGTCTCTAAAAAAATACAAATGATGAGGTTATCTTATGTCACATGATTTACTGTATTGGCACAATAAGGGTGAGCAGGATTATGTAGAAAATAATGGATATAACCCTCCAAATGATGAGTTAGAAATCGCGCTTGATGCTGATGAAGGCACGCGAAAAAAATTGATAGCTGAAAACAAAGCCTATCAAGAAGGGTATGAAATTGCTAAAGAACAAGACGATTAATTTTGCATGATGGGGTTGTAAGCCCTAACCCGGACAAGCCGGAACCAAGAAGGCAACGTATTTTTGGGCAAAAAGAAATTCTCGGCTGTACGGGGAAATTTGGACGATCCGCCGATTCACGTCCCCCAGAATGTTCCTGCTTTGGCAGATTTAAATGAAATAACCTTTGTAGGTTCAAACCCTTACGGCATAGTAATTTTTACACAAAAAATTCAAATTGCATAAAAATCTTGTCAGAAAATGTAAAGACTTGGCTGGTAAGAGACTAATAATGAAGAGGGTTTTTAGTCTGGCGGTCGCTGTGCACGAAAAAAGATGAGTGCGCGGGACCGCCACCGCGATCGGTAGACTAAAAATCCTGTTGTGCTGAACCGCTGCACTGGCCGTGGTGCTATGGGAATTGAATCAGGGCGCCATTATTGAGGTGGGCTGCTGACAGAGGGAAAAGGCATCCCGGCAAAGTCTGCGCATTAATTTCTGGCAGGGAGTCCGGATATTGAATAGTCGCAAGGTGCGCTTTAAGGGGCAAACTAACCTCAATATAAGTGTATTAGCGCAGACTTTGCTTGCTATGACCAAAGCAAGTCTAGCATTCCGCTTGGTTATTCCGGAAACGTTCAGCAGCGTTATTATGTGGGCGTTCATGAGTACGCTCCCGGAGGCCCGCGCGGCAGGGTACCCGGCAAAAAAGTTTCGATGCAAACCATGTGACCCTGGCCACACTTTGGGCAATCACGCAGCGATTTTCCGGCAAGTTGTTCATAGCGGTCGCGATAGTCCAACGCAGTCTTTGGGAGTTCGACAGCAGGTGCGGGAACGGTGAGCAACTGCCGACAGTGAGCCAGCTTAACCACCCGATAGCAATTGGCAAGAATGCCGTAATGCCGGATCCGCTGAAATCCGCTGGGCAGTACATGCAACAGGAAACGGCGAATGAACTCATCGACATCCAAGGTCATCACCTTCTGGCGCGAGGCGTGGCGGTAATCCTTCCAGTGAAAGCGAACCTTGCCATCGACGCAATCGATCAAACGATGATTGGCAATAGCCACTCGATGTGGATAGAGACCCAGATACTCAAGAACCTGCTGAGGGCCGCCAAACGGTGGCTTGGCGTAAACCACCCAGTCGACCTTTCGCACTGGAGCCAGATACAGGGCAAAGGCAGCAGGACTCTGAAGTGCTTCCCGTGCGTTAAAAAAGTGCAACTGCCCGGCGTCAAAGGCCGCCTGCAACTGCTCCAGAAACAGCCGGCGAAACAACCGCGACAGTACGCGCACTGGCAAAAAGAAGCCGGGGCGACAGGCGACCCAGCGCTCGCCGTCGGCACTGATGCCACCGCCCGGAACAACACAATGCAAATGCGGGTGATGCTGTAAATTTTGCCCCCAAGTATGAAATATGGCGATGAAGCCGATCTCGGGGGGCTTGGGTTAGGCGATATTTTTTAAATAAATCCCTCTTTGCCCCTGCTTTGCTCTTCCCATTTTTCAAAGGGGGGAGAGCAAAGCGAGGGGGCTTGAATATTTACCTATTATTTGTTATCGCTGTCTCGCCAAAGAATCAAGAGTTAAAAACTTGAGGATTGAGATGTAGGGCAGCAGATTGAGTTTGTAAATGTTAGGGCTACCGCTAACCCAACCTTGGTTTTTTGATTATTAAAAAACCGCAAACGCTTGCAGTATAGATAAAAATCCAGTTCGGCTAGTGGTCGGTTTGGACTGAAAAAGTATGAACCCACACTAGGCTGTCAGCATTCCAGGTCATGCCTGTGTGCATTTTTAAAATGATGTCTTTGTATACTTCAAGATTGGGATAACCTTCTGCGTGTGCGTCTGCATCAGTCATCTCGCCTAAACGCTGACGCGTTAAATCGGTCACAATAAAAGTCAGGCCTTCCAGGTCAAACGTTTCACCCGGTAAACCATAAATACCATCACGACGTTGCTGGGTTTTTGTTCCGGCTTTTGTAGCTGCGACCAGTTTTGGGTGAGTGACTAAACGATCTATTGAACAGGTTTTTGGGGGGTAAGCTTCCATTGAGATTTCCAGGTAGGTAAAAATGGCACCATTGTACACCACCCCCGAGAAAGGACGACTAAAGCCGATTAAGGTAACTCGCAATAAATAACACCCTCCAAGTTCCGCAATACTACTATTTAGCTGAGTAGGGTGCGCATCGCGCACCACAACCACGCCAGAGAAAGAATCCTAATTTACGGCTACAGGTAGAAAAAAACAATAGATTGTAGTGCAAATAAAACCATTTAGTGGATGCGGTTTTAGGTGCGCGATGCACACCCTACCGCTATAAATTGGGGATTTATTATTGCGAGTTGCCTAACCGTTTCTGGTGATGCCGCTGAATGCAGCTTTATTATTTATCAGGCAATCCCGCCAGCCAGACTTGAATTTTGTTGGCGGCTTGTCGGGTTAACGCAGCAAAACCATTGACAGCACCCTCCGCATCGGGGGTTGGTGTGGGTTGTTCCAGATAAAACGCCTGTGTGCCTATTTTTTTTTTGTCGTTATTAGCATACGCTTCCACAACAAAACGCAGTACGACTTTGGCTTTATCGGGCGCATCGAATTGTTGCTCAAAATCAGTCAGCCGGATAATTAAAGGATGATTTTGTGTTTTGCCGCTGGCGATTAATAGTTGTTCAAATAGTTCAGGCGGTGAAGCAATCCAAAGATCCAGTGTATAGAAACCTACTTGCGTGGGCGCTGCATAAAGCAGTCGGTAACGCAGGCGATTATCCCAGAGCCATGTGGGCGCATCCACGGTAATTGTAGGCTCGTTATTCTTAATGTTTGAAACGGGAACAGGCAGGCCAAAGTCATGGACGGCCGGATGCTTCTTTGAAACACTACAACCGGTGTTAAACACGACCGTTAAAAACACCAGCAAAGCGAATAATAAAAGTTTCATTCAGGTTCCTTGTAGCCGGGTTCACCGGGGCCGGAACCCTGATGATCAGGGCCCAGCAATAATGCTTGTGGATTATTATCCAGAGCTGCAGCGGCTCTTTTTACCTGTTGGGCGGTCGCTTGTAATTCGGTCAGTAATTTATTTACTTTCGGTAAGGTGGTTTGCATCAATAAATCACTGGCCGTCTCACCGGTATTAAGCAGATGACCTGCTTTGGTACTGAGGTTTTGCACGTCACTGGTTAATAGCTGTAAATCTTGGGTTAATTCATTGATATGAGCCAAGGTTTTTTGGCTATCCGTGGTTAAAGCGGGAATACCGGCCAGTGCTTTATCAACGCTTTTGCGTAATTCAGAAATTTTACCGGTTAACGTGCTCAGGTTGCTTAAAATATCACCCATATTTTTTTCGTTTTCAACATTTAATAACGAACTCAGTCGCAACATTAAATTATCCGCTTTGTGCAAAAGCTCTTCTCCCGAGCTCATCAATTTGTCAGTCATGGAGGGAATTAAAGGAATACGGGATAAGGGATCATCTCCAGGCTGTAATACCGCAGGTAACGTACCGGAATCTTCTAATTGAATCTGGGTAAGCCCCGTTACCCCTTTTAAGCGTAAGGTCGCAAAAACGCCTCTGGTAAATACAATTTCTTTATCGACTTCAACCGAAACCAGAATAATGCCGGCATCATTGGGATCAAACAGAATTTTTTTCACTTTTCCGACGGCAATGCCCCGAAAAAAAACCGTTGATTCGGGGTTAAGACCGGACACAGATTTAAGGGTTGAAATAACATAAACATTCCGCTCCCTTTCAAAATGCCCTATCCAATAAATAACCGCAGTGACTCCCATCACAAAAATAATCAAAAAAAGACCGGTGACCAATGCGTGTTTATCTCTACCCATGAGTAGCCTCTTGATATTGAAATACCCGCTGAGCGCGTTTATTGTAAAAAAACTTTTCGATGAAGGGATGTTTGCAGCTTAACACCGAAGCCAGTGACCCAAAAGCAACCAATTGATTATCCGCCAGTACGGCAACCTGAGTACACAAGTCCCTTAAAATATCCAAATCATGGGTCACCATAACCACCGTAAAATGATGGGCCCGATGCAGTTCGGATAACAGACTGACAAAGTCTTCGCTTGAAATAGGATCCAAGCCGGAGGTGGGTTCATCCAGCAATAACAGCCCCGGCTCCAAAACCATGGTGCGAGCCAGTGCTACCCTTTTGATCATACCGCCGGATAAGTCTGCGGGTTTTAGCCAAGCATCATGGTCAGCTAATCCGACCATTGACAGTTTCATAAAGACGATACGTTTGATTAATTCTTCATCCTTAAAACCCAGTTCGCGTAACGGGAAGGCAATGTTATCAAAAACGTTTAACACGCTAAATAATGCGCCTTTCTGAAACAGGACACCGCAATTATAACGTAACCGCTGGCCGTGATCGGCTGCCACATTTTTTAAAGATTGCCCCATAACAAACACTTCGCCCTGAGTGGGTATTTGCAAACCAATAATTTCGCGTAGCAGGGTGGTTTTACCACAACCCGATGCGCCTACCAAGCCCAATATCTCGCCACGCTCCAGACTAAGATTAATATCCTCATGAACAATTTTATCATCGAAACGGGTGTAAATATGTTCCAAGCGTATCGCATCGGATGAGGTCATGGCATGCCTACGCCCATAAATAAAATGGCAAAGACGGCATCAATCATAATGACCACGGTAATGGAGGCCACCACGGAATTGGTTGTTTCACTGCCCAGACTTTCGGTATTGGGTTTAATTCTAAAACCAAAATGACAGGCAATCAGGGCAATCATAAAGCCAAAGACAGCGCCTTTACCCAAGCCAATGAATACATTGAGTAACGGTATCACATTAGGCAGTTTAAGAAAAAACTGCTGATAACTGATATCCAAGGTATTTTGCGCCGAAAACATGCCGCCTAGCAGCGCTGAGGCGCTAGTCCAGGCACTTAAAAGCGGCATGATCATCGTCAACGCCATCACTTTGGGCAAAATCAAACGTAAAGAATGTGAAATACCCATCGCAGATAAGGCATCCAATTCTTCAGTAACACGCATGATGCCTATTTGCGCCGTCATTGATGAGCCGGAACGACCCGCCACCAGAATGGCGGCTAACAAAGGGCCCAATTCACGAATAATACTTAAGCCAAGAATATCAATAATATAAATTTCCGCACCGAAGGTTTTTAATTGTAAGGCGGATAAATAACTCAGCACGACACCAATCAAAAAACCCACCAGTGCAGTAATACCTAAAGCCCTGACACCGGCATCATAAATCGTGATGGAAATTTCAGAAACGGGAATTTCTTGCGGATGACGTAACAGATAACCCACATCCAAAACCAGTTGACCCAACAAAGTGACCAGGCTTGCTAGTTGTGCCCAAAATCCCCAAATCAGTTGTTGAACCGTGTTAAAAAATAAACTGAACCAAGCATTGACGGGTTCCGCTGCCGGCACATTCTGTGTTTGCCAGCGATTGAATAAGCGCTGGTGTTCGGGTTTAACCTGCAACAAATTGGGTAGTTGTTTCCCCCAGGATTGCCAGATAATCAAAGCCGCCGTACTATCAAGTTCATCCACTAAAAGCATGTCCCATTGCGTGGCTTTATTGCCGGCATTGAGACTTATTTTTTGTTGCAGATCAGGCATTATCGCCAAATTACGAAGATTCCAACAGCCGGTTAAGTGGACAGTCAACTGCCCGTCGTTATTTAAATCGACTAACAGTTGTGGCAGTAAATCCGGTCTTGCTTCGATTTCAATCATGGAAAGGTGTTACAGGTCAATAAGCGTCGAGTGGTTGCGATAACCGGTTGCATACCCCTTATTGGGTATGCAACGAGTCAAGCATAACGACCGGGACACCGAAAGCATGAGTAATTGCGTAAAATCATTAGGGCAGGGATGCCAAAAAAACTTTCGCAACTATCAATCTACTTATGGATTTAGTCGTAGCTGTAATGCTTGCGTAAAGCCTTGACGACTTCCCATTGGCTGTTTAGACCTTCGGGGAAAACAACCAGGTCACCCGGCAAGATTCGGACGGGTTCACCGCCCTCAGGCGTCACCAAAATTTCGCCTTCCAGAATATACGCAGTTTCAGTTTCGTCAAAATCGATTGGAAACATGGAGACTTCTTTTTCCCAAATGGCCCAATTAGCTACATTTAATTCTTTTAAACGTTCTTCGCTAGGGTTATGTTCTATTGTTATTTGTGGCATGGGTATCCTGAGCTACTATAAATTAATTGAAGGGCGATTTTAACACTTTTAAGCGTCTTGTCGGTAAAATTACGTCTCTATTCATTATTGGATATCACCTTACATGAAGTATTTTCCCTAATTATTTGACAGATATCGTTTTATAGACTTATCCACAAAACCTGTGGATAAGTCTGTGTATTACTGATTAAGTTACCCCCTAACTTCATAATTTTTATTGATATTTCTTAGATTGACTAAAAATTACACAATGCTTTTAGGTTATTAAAAATCAATGACTTATAGTTATTATTCGAATTTTATGGCTGTATTAACAGCCAATTTGGCCAAATCACTTTAGCAGATAATAAATGTGAGTAAGTGATAAACAATCAACGATTTTGCTTAATACCTCGATACTTGGATGTTTTAATTAAAAACGCTGTTTTATCGCCCAAGCTACATCTGCCGCTTGCCGGTTTTCTTTGACATCATGTACCCGAAATAATTGTACACCTGCCATAACGCCTAAGGCGGTTGTCACTGCTGTTGCGGTAACCAGTTCCGAGGGTTCGGTCACATTGCAAGTGGTGCCCATAAAGCGTTTGCGACTGGTGCCTAACAGTACCGGAAAGCCTAACTTCACCAGTGTTTCAAGGTGCGCCAGCAAATCCAGATTATCCTGTTTACGTTTACCAAAACCGATACCGGGATCTATCGCTATGTTTTCTTTTTTAATGCCTGCTTTTAAAGCGGCATTGATTCTGTCTTTTAAGGCTTTGATAACGTCCTGAACCACATCATCATAATAAGGATTATCCTGCATGGTTTTGGGGGTGCCTTGGCTATGCATTAAAATAATCGGTGCTTCGGTTTGGGCTGCCAACGATAATAAGTCTGGATCCGCTTGTCCGGCAGAAACATCATTGATAATAGTCGCTCCTGCGTCCAGCGCCGCTTTGGCCACTGTGCTGGAGGTGGTGTCAATACTGATTAAAACAGGACTTTTTAACTGTTGCCGGATAGCCGTGATGACGGGAATAACCCGCTGTATTTGTTCTTCAGGGGTTACTGGATCTGATCCGGGGCGCGTTGATTCACCGCCGATATCGATAATATCTACGCCTTCGGCCAGCATACACTCAACCTGTATTAGGGCATCATTTAAACCTGAGTATTTACCGCCATCTGAAAAGCTATCTGGTGTAACATTTAAAATACCCATAATTAGCGGTTTATTGAGTTGACTGAACATGTCGGGTTCCTGTGAGAAGTGAAGTGTAGAATCGGGTATAATGCCCCAAACCTTTTGATTTTGAATAGTGTCATGAATAAACCACGACTGGCTTGGGCCATTACCGGCTCCGGTCATTATATAGAAGAATGTCTGAATTTCCTGCTTACCCTTGATGAGGTTGATTTATATCTTAGTCAGGCAGCGGAGGAGGTGATAAAAATGTACGGTTTTAAGCTGGATGATATTCGTCAAAAAATGTCTGTGTACCGTGATAAATCAGCTTCATCGCCAACCGTTGGGCATTTTTATAAAGGTTACTACCACACCTTTGTGATGGCACCGGCGACTTCAAATACAGTGGCTAAATGTGTATTGGGAATTTCTGATTCTTTGGTGACCAACTTATATTCCCAAGCGGGGAAATGCCGGGTGCCAAGTATTGTTTACCCGTGTGACATTGCACCGGAAATGGAAACGACAGCACCAGGGGGTAAAAAAGTGATGGTTTATCCACGTAAAATCGATTTGGAAGGCACGAGAATATTAAGAACATTCGAATATACGACTGTCGTTGAAAGTGTTGATGAGTTGATTTTTGCCGTTAAAGAACGTTTGGCTTGTGTTGCCAAAGCGGGTAATGCTTAATGAGCGAACACCTCCTTTTTTTGACCGGCAAGCTGGCGGAAAAACAACTGCGCAGTATTCTGGAAAAAATGCAGCCGGAATTTACTTACACCGTTCATCAACTAGGGCTTAAAGTCGCCGCCTTAATGACTGCGGATATGATCGGTCGTCGGTTGGTCGACACCTTTGGCGCTGATCGTATTATTGTCCCTGGACGTTGTCGGGGTAATTTGGAAGCTCTTTCAGAAACCTTGGGTTTACCGATAGATCGGGGTCCGGAAGAGCTTAAAGACTTGCCTCGCTATTTTGGCAAAGCGGCGCAAAAGCCCGATTTAAGCCATTACAGTGTTAAAATATTTGCCGAAATTGTCGATGCACCCCATGTTGGTGTTGACGAGGTGCTTAAACGCGCTGAGTACTATAAAAAAAATGGTGCGGATGTCATTGATATAGGCTGCTTGCCCAGCACTGATTTTCCGCACATGGAAGAAGTCATCCGCACCTTAAAGCAGGAAGGTTTTACGGTCAGTATTGATTCTTTGGAGGCGAGTGATTTAATCAGGGGGGCCAAAGCGGGCGCTGATTATATGCTCAGTTTGCATGAAAGTACGCTTTGGGTGGCGGATGAGGTAGCTGCAATACCCATTATAATTCCGGAAAAGCATGAAGATTTGGCGTCACTGGATAGAGCCATTAAAGTGATGCAGGCCAAGAATAAACCCTTTATCGTTGATCCGATTTTAGACCCGCTGCATTTTGGTTTTACGCAGTCACTGGTACGTTATCATGACGTTAGAAAAAACCACCCCACTGTTGACATAATGATGGGCGTCGGTAATATTACCGAATTGACTCACGCCGACACAGCGGGCATGAATACCCTGCTATTGGGTATTTGTTCAGAACTTTCCATTAATAATATCTTGGCGACTGAAGTCAGTCGTCATGCTTGTCGGGCTATTAGAGAAGCTGATGTGGCGAGGCGCATTCTGTTTGCAGCCAAAGAACATGACACGTTGCCCAAGCATATTAATCCTGGCTTGATGGCGCTGCATGAGATTTCTCCTTTTCCTTATTCACTGGAAGAAATTAAAGAGTTGGCCGGGCAAATCTCGGACCCCAGTTTTCGTATTCAAACCAGTGTTGAAGGTTTGCATATTTTTAACCGGGATGGTTTGCACAGTGCGACTGATCCGTTTGATCTGTTTCCCAAGCTGCACGTTGATACAGACGGCGGTCATGCTTTTTATTTAGGTGTTGAACTGGCTCGTGCTGAAATAGCCTGGCAGTTGGGTAAGCGTTTTACCCAAGATCAAGCCCTCAACTGGGGTTGCGCTACTGATCATGCAGAACAAACGGTTGATTTACACAGTTTTAAACCCGCTGGAACTACTTTACAAAAAACATAATGATTCAAGAAATCCTGGTTACCACCCAAAATAATTCAGGCTTGGCGCATATTGCGCCGATGGGTATTCATGTCAACGGTGATGACATTATTATCCTGCCGTTTCGCCCTTCTACAACACTGGATAATCTGTTGGCAAGCAAGACAGCCGTACTTAACTACTGCGATGATGTCCGTGTTTTTGCGGGTTGTTTAACCGGACGGCGAGACTGGCCGTTGATGCCGGCAGAAAAAATTAAAGGTCAGGTGCTTCAGTGTGCGTTGGCGCATACTGAACTTGATTTGGTGCGAATTGAAGAGGATCCGACCCGCCCCCGGTTATTTTGTAAAGCCGTACATACCGTTAATCATGCGCCTTTTATGGGCTTTAACCGCGCCCAGTATTCAGTATTGGAAGCCGCTATTTTAATCAGCCGATTAAACCGATTGCCGTTGGCAAAAATAGAAACAGAAATAGACTATCTACGCATTGGTTTTGAAAAAACAGCGGGAGACAGAGAACTGGAAGCATGGGGTTGGTTGATGGAAGTGATAGAAAGATTTAAAGCAGAGGCCAAGGCATGAGCGGACTGCTAGCTAGTGTCAATAGCGTTACAGAAGCCTTAATGGTGCTGACTGCGGATGTTGATATTATTGATCTAAAACAACCGGCTTTGGGTGCCTTGGGTGCATTGGATGTCACTACCGTTAAACGGATTGTTACCGCGATTGCAGGCCGTTGCCCGATTAGCGCAACTATTGGTGATTTACCCATGCAGCCTGAACTGGTATTTAATGCCGTTCAGGCGATGGCTGAAACCGGTGTGGATTATATAAAAATCGGTTTTTTCCCCGGTGATGACTGGCAAGGAACTGCCCAAAAATTGTCATTATTAACCCGGAAAAAACATGACTTAATCGCGGTGTTATTTGCCGACACACAACCTGACTTTGCCATTATAGATAGTTTGAAAGAAGCTGGGTTTACCGGTGTTATGCTGGATACCATGGATAAACACCAAGGGTCATTAACTCAAGTGATGGCAAAAACGGACATTACCCAATTTGTTAGCCAAGCCAAAGCAATGCAATTACTCTGTGGACTGGCCGGATCACTGAGATTGGACGACATACCTGAGCTTATGTTTTACCAGCCTGATTATCTCGGGTTTAGGGGGGCGTTATGTCAGGGACATAACAGGGTAGGGGAGTTAAACAAGTTGGCTGTTATGCAGATTAGGGATGCCATAAGAAACGTTTAACGACTTATTAGGGATGTCATAAGAAAAGCTTATCACCACGAAGACACGAGAAGGCCACGAAGAAAAACGTTATGTCATTGGTATGTAAGCACCTTGATCCCGGGAGCGCTGAGCCCTAGTTCGGCGTTCCCGGAAAGTAATTGCGGAATAAGGCTTTTCGAGCGCAAGCGAGAATAAGCGTGTCCGGCATCCGAACGAGAATACCGGACACGCCATCACGCGCTACGCTTGGGTGGTCTTATTCCGACCTACGCTTATTGCTTGTTGAGGTTATTTTCCAATCAGGAAAAATTACAAATACTTTGCGCTGAAATCCGTAGCGGGGGAGGGGGTACTAAAATAATAACCTTGAAAAGCCCTGCATCCTTGTTGCTTTAATAGAGCCAATTGTTCTGCTGTTTCCACGCCTTTAGCAACCACATTCATGTTTAAATGACCCGCCATAGCAATGATGGTTTCTACAACAGCCGCATTATTGGTGTCTGTTAAAATATCTTTGATGATCTCCCTGTCTATTTTTAAGGTATCAATTGGCAACTGCTTTAAATACATCAAAGAAGAATAACCCGTGCCAAAATTATCCACGGCAATTGAAATGCCCAGTGCTTTTAATGCCTTTATTTTGGCTGTCGTATTGGTGATATCAACAATAAGCTCGCTTTCAGTTAATTCAATGCCCAGCAAATGGGGGGCAATCTTACTGGTGTCTATTGCATATTTTACCTGGTCGACAAAGTCTTGCTGCCTAAATTGACGAGAACTGATATTAACCGATAAGGGAGGTATTTTAATACCGGCATTTTGCCAGATTTTAATCTGGTTACAGACTTCTATTAATGCCCATCGATCTATTGCTAGAATCAAACTGCTTTCTTCGGCGACGGGGATAAAATCTTTGGCTAAGAGCAAGCCTTTTTCCTTATGTTTCCAGCGTATCAGGGCTTCAGCAGTTATTACAGCCCCTTCGGCATCCACTTGCGACTGATAACACACTATAAGTTGGTTGTTTTCAATAGCCACCCTCAGATCTTGCTCAAACGATAAGCGTAAATCTGCGGATTTTTGCATACTGGAGTGAAAAAAACTGACAGTATTTCGACCAAAGGCCTTGGAGCGATACATAGCAGCATCGGCTTGTTGCAGAAGGTCATCAGGACTTTCGTTATTATCGGGAAACAAGGTAATGCCCATACTGATTGATAATTTATGCTGATAGTTATCAAGCATAAACGGTTCATTTAAGGTGTCTTTAATTTTTTTAGCAACCGCCCAAGCTTGATCAGTCGCCGTGTTTAAGTGTTCTGAATTTGCATGCAATAATACAATAAATTCATCCCCGCCTAAACGGGCCGGCGTATCTTCTTCTCTAAGTACTGAAGCCAGTCGGTTGGCAAATTGAACGAGCAACTGATCGCCTACCCGATGCCCTTGTGAATCGTTGAGTAATTTAAAATGATCTACATCCAAAAATATAACAGCACCATATTGCTTGTGCCTTTTAGCGCTGGCCAACTCCTGATCAAAACGATCCAAGAGTAAACGTCGATTAGGTAATTGAGTTAAAGGATCATAAAAAGCCATTGCATGAATTTTGCCTTCGGCCTCTTTTTTTTCGGTAATATCCGAAAACATATAAACATAATGGTTCACTTCACCGGCATCATTTTTTATTGCGGCAATGGTCTGCCATTCCGGATAGATATCACCGTTTTTTCGCCGATTCCAAATCTCGCCCTCAAAGCGCCCATACGTTTGTAATTGCTTCCATATCTCTTTATAAAACAATGGGTCATGACGATCGGAGGTTAATATTCTTGAGCTTCTACCCTGAACTTGTTCTTGAGCATAGCCGGTAATTTCTGTAAATGCTTTATTGACCCTCAATATTTTAGAATCCTTATCGGTAATCATGATGCCTTGTTGGCTTTCAAATGTAGTGGCTGCCAACCGCAATTGTTCTTCGGTCTGTTTTTGCAGTGTAATATCAACCATGAAACCAAATAGCTCAGTTACTTTGCCGTTCTCTTTGGTTAAATCAATAAAGTTACGCACCCAGACACAATGGCCGTCGGCGGCAATAATTCTAAATTCGACTTCGTGATTGTGTTGATTCCTGATGATATCTTGATAAGCCGCCACAACGAAATCCCGATCATCTTCGTGAATATGTTGCTGACAAAAATCAACTTCATTAATCCATTGTCGGAGCGGATAACCCAATAAATGCTCGGCTTCATCACTGACAAACAAAAAGCTTAGCGTATCAGGATCGGCGCGCCAAGCGATGGATGTCTGCGTTTGTACCATTTTTTTTGATAGGTGCGTATTAGCAATATGCCGCTTGCGGCTTTTTATGAGAGCTTGGGACTGCTTATCAATTTCAGCTCTGGTTGACTCATTCTGGCCGGTTAATTTTAATAAACCGAAGCTCATAAAACCGGTTAAAAACATGCCGTCGGCAAGTTGTAGCCAAAGTGACTCCGAATAATAGACACTTGGACTGATGATTTTTAGTAAACTTTCAAACTCATAATGCTGAACCACTAGAAAATTGACAGTGACTATTACAAATAGGGACAGCAAGGGAAGGACCATAGACAATAAACGTTGATGCGATACATGATGTGATCGATCAAAGAACATAAAAAATAGCGGGGTAAAAATAAAAATACTTGTACAATCGCCCATCCACTGAGTCAAGAAAAAATAGATAAACCTCTGATCTAGATTATTTCCTGTTAGAGTGAATCCATAAACATTTAAAAGAACAGGTAAAAAAGTGGCAACCGGGCCTGCGAGTATAAAAAATCGGATAATTAAGGGTGTCGAAATTAATACCTTGGGATAACCTGTATATTTTTTGACCAGAACATAACCCAACCAAGATCTAAATACGCTATTAAGCGGCTTAATAAAAAAAACCAACCATTCCAGTGAGGATTCTACTGAAATAGGGTGGGAGTCGTTTTGATAGTTTAAAAGTAATTCGGCCAGAAATATCACCGGTAACACCCGATAGCCCCACAATAAAACCGCACCTAAACCGATGCCGGCAGGAGGCCATATGGCTAGGGCATCATTCGGGTGCAATGATAATGACAGTGTCAGTCTACCGGAAAAATAGAATAAAACGACAAACACAAAGGCTGGTAGCCATTTTTTAATAATCGGATTTTGTATGGGCATTAGGCACATTTAGAGATCGTCATTAATTGTGGTATCTTAAAATTGGCAGTTAAAACTCAGTAACTTGTTTGTCACAACGATTGCTTTTTAACACGCATAACACGCTTAAATCTCCTATGGTTGTACTCATTGGGTTGTGTTGTGCATTTTTCTTAATTGACACCCCAAGCATAGACCAACCAGAGACACCTTGAATAACTAAAGTGGAAATAAATATTGAAATCTGTTTTATTAACAAAAGGGTGTAATGTCTTTACATGGCTTTTAATAGTGATTTGTGTTTGCCGGCACCGAATTTTTCTTATTTAACACGGATATAGCTAGTAATTAGTGTAAGCCGTTATTGAAGGTGTGTAGTGTTGCCATACAATTTAACTCTGTTACTGAGCTTGTATGACGTATAATTTAACAATAACTTTAACTTTTTTAAAAGATCTGGACTATGTCAATTAGCCTTAGAAAAATAACTCATCAAGTTTTGGTCGGCGACGTTAAAGTCGGCGGCGGTGCACCAATCGTTGTACAATCAATGACCAATACCGACACCGTCAATGTGTCAGCAACTGTTAATCAAATTATAGAGTTGTCTACCGCAGGTTCTGAATTGGTTCGTATCACGGTTAATTCAGAAGAAGCGGCAAAAGCCGTTGCCGAGATTCGCAACACATTAACTCAGAAAGGTTATTCCGTACCTATCGTTGGAGATTTCCATTTTAACGGCCACAAATTACTGGAAAAATACCCTGATTGCGCCGAAGCTCTCGATAAATATCGCATTAATCCAGGTAATGTCGGGCGTGGTAAAAGTCGCGATCCACAATTTCAGCAAATGATTGAATTCGCATGCCAATATAACAAACCCGTTCGTATTGGTGTTAATGGCGGTAGCTTGGATCAGGCGGTATTAACCCGATTACTGGATGACAATCGGCTGCAAAAACACCCGGAATCATTACCTGCCATTACCCGTAAAGCGATCGTTTTATCAGCACTTGAAAGCGCCGCTAAAGCCGAAGAAATTGGTTTGGGAAAAGATAAAATCATTCTGTCCTGCAAAATCAGTAACGTACAAGAGCTGATTAATATTTATCAGGACTTGTCCAGTCGTTGTGATTATGCCTTGCATTTGGGTCTTACCGAAGCCGGTATGGGTTCCAAAGGCATCGTATCGTCAGCGGCCGCTTTATCCGTATTAATGCAGCAGGGCATTGGCGATACCATCCGTATTTCTTTAACACCGGAACCCGGAGCCTCCAGAACCCAAGAAGTGATTGTGGGTCAGGAAATTCTTCAGACCATGGGCTTTCGATCTTTTACGCCGATGGTTATTTCTTGCCCAGGTTGCGGTCGCACCACCAGTGATTATTTCCAAAAACTGGCGATGGATATTCAAACCTATTTACGTGATCAAATGCCGGTATGGCGCACCCAATATCCGGGTGTTGAAACGATGGAAGTTGCCGTAATGGGCTGTGTCGTTAACGGCCCAGGGGAAAGTAAAAGTGCCAATATCGGTATCAGTTTACCAGGCACAGGAGAAACTCCTGTTGCCCCTGTTTATGAAGATGGCGAAAAAACAGTCACGCTTAAAGGTGACAGAATCGCTGAAGAATTCCAGGAAATAGTACAGCGTTACATAGAAACGCATTATGCCGCATAATTAATCGTAAGTATCACTGTAACTATTCACTCCCCCTTCTTCAAAGGGGGAGTGAATAGTTACGCCTAGACTGTAATTCTACTGAAAAATTGCTTCTGCTTTAAATCTTGACAAATACAAGCACTCAAGATATTTACCTTAACATCCCCAGCGTAAGGCAGCGGTATGAACGGCAGCATCCCACAGTTTCAGTAATTCTTCGTCAAGTACGCTGAGGGTTATTGAGCAACCGGCCATATCAATAGACGTGGTGTAGTTGCCAACTAATGAGCGGGCTATTGTGATGCCTCGTTTTTCCCAGAATTGGGCGGCCAGATCATAAATCAGATACAGCTCCATTAAGGGCGTTGCCCCAAATCCGTTCACAAGCAGTAACACCGGTTGGTTTTTTTTTGGTTTTAATTCCTCATCAATAATGCTGGCCAAGTGCTGGACAATTTCTGTGGCAGTGCTTAATTTAAGCGTTTCACTACCTCGTTCACCATGAATACCCACCCCCATTTCCATCTCGGTGTCGCTGATGTCAAAAGTGGGTCTGCCCAGGGCGGGTACGGTACAACTGCTCAGTGCGACACCTATTGAGGCAGTGGCGTTGTTGACTTTATCACCCAAGGCTTTGCAGGTTGCCAAGTCGGCACCACTTTCTGCCGCTGCACCGACAATTTTTTCAATAATCAAGGTGCCTGCTACTCCGCGTCGTCCGGTGCTGTGTGTTTTTGGTAAAGCCACGTCGTCGCTTACCAAAACGGTCGCGTTTTGACAATCCAGCATTTCGCCGGCGATTTCAAAATTCATGACATCGCCGGCATAATTTTTTACGATAAATAAGACGCCGCCGCCATTTTCGACGGCTTGCGCTGCGGCCAACATTTGATCAGGTGTTGGGGAGGTAAAAATCTGACCGGGACAGGCGGCATCCAACATACCGTGACCGACAAAACCGATGTGCAGGGGCTCATGCCCGGAACCGCCGCCGGAAATTAAAGCAACCTTGCCGGGTTTGGGTGGGTTAATACGTCTGACAAAGTGCGGTTGGGAGTTGAGTTGGATAATGTCTGCATGCGCTTTGGAAAAGCCCTGCAGGCTTTCATCAAGCAGAGTATCAATGGTGTTGATAAATTTTTTCATGGCGGGCGACTCCTGATTATTGAGGGGTTATTCATTGTTAATTAGAGACGTTTCACCACGAAGGCACGAAGTTCACGAAGAAAAACATAAAGCTTGGAGGTTGTGGTGTAACTGTTTAGGTGACTTTGCCTTTAATCATAGAATACCGATTATACGGATTTCAACGCATTTTAGGCTATCAATTTAACACGGGACAGACCTGACAGGTTTTATAAACCTGTCAGGTCTAACGACGGTATTTTTGTCCTGACTAAAGTGGATAGCCGCATCTTCTGAGTAATTATCGAAGCAAGAATTTATTTTCTTTCTTCGTGTCCTTCGTGCCTTCGTGGTGAATGTTTTTGGGCTATTTTAGTTTTGGTTTTTACGTTAAATCAACCGCGCAAGGCTTTCGTTATGGCGCGAATATCGTTCATAACCCAGGTAGGTTGGTAAGCGGATTCTTTTAAATCGGCTTCGGTAGATATGCCGGTTAATACCATAATACTCCGGATGCCGGTACGAACTGCACCCAGAATATCGGTTTCAAGACGATCACCAATGGCGACTGTTTTATCAGGATCGATGCCCAGTAAAGCCAAAGCCTGTTGATAAATAATAGGTTCCGGTTTACCGATAATGGTCGGCGATACGCCGGTTGCAACCTCAAGAGCGGCCAGAATTGCGCCATTGCCATGCGTAATGCCGTGTTCTGTGGGGAGTGTGGTGTCGGCATTGGTGCCAATGAATTTTGCACCCGCGCGAATATTCAGGGTGGCCGTTGCCAGTTTGGCCCAGGTCAGAGTTTCATCTTTACCACAGACAACAATGTCGGCGCCTTTTTGGCTGGCGTCACTGTCACTGTCACTGTCACTATTCACTTCATAGAGACCGGTCAGCGTAAAACCATGATCAATAAGCGGTTGTGTTGCACCGTCTTCGCCGACAACAAAAACCCGTGTTTCAGTTGGATTAACCTGCTTGCTTAGATAGAGTGCTGTCGCAGTGCCCGAGGTAAGAATTTGTTTTTTGGTAATCGTTACGCCCATTTTTGCCAGTTTTCTTACATATTGTTCTGGCGTTTGACTGGCGTTGTTGGTCGCTAAAATGAAAGGGATTTGCAGGTCCTCCAACGTTTGAAAAAAATCGGTCAAGCCCGGCATCGGCTGTGTGCCATGCCATAAAACACCATCCATATCGATGATAAGTGCATTAATGTTGGTAAAAGGTTGCATGATATTAGGTTCTCAAAAATAGGTTTTTTTAGGGGCTATGCAGTTATTTATTGTTGATTGACAGCGATTGGTTTTTATTCGTCCGCTTTAACGGGTTGCAAAATAAGCTCTGCCAATATCTGACGCGCCCGGTTATCGGCACCGGAAGGCAGTTTTTGGGGTTTATTGGTAATCCATGCTGCAATATCTTTCCATGCCGTAGGCGCTTGTAGATCGCGCAATAACATGTGATAACCCTGTTGATAGAAGGCCACGGTTTTGTCTGTTGCATCGCTGGCGAGAAATTTTTGTAAAAATGCGTAAGTGGGTTTTTTGGGGATAATTTCATCTTTCTCACCATAAAGCATTAACGTATTTCCGTGCAGTAATGTTGCGCTGTTAAAGGCTTCATCCATTAAATCGGTCAGTCCGTAGACGGTTTCTATACGAGTCGCTTTGATAACCAAAGGATCACGCCCCAACGCCCGGAGCATTTCAATATTATCAGAGGGCATAACCTTTACACCTTTGCCGGTTAACGTTAGCCACGGCAAGCTATGTGCCAACGTCCAAAGCAAACCGGTTTGATACCAAGGCATGGTTGACCTTGCCCAAAGTGCGGGCGCGACCAGAATAACACCGTTTACGGCTGGTATACCAGTCTGGCTCATGGCGTTTATAATAATGGCACCGCCCATGCTTTCACCCAACAAGTAAACGGGGCGGTTGGGATAACGTTGTTTTATCAGCCCTATCAAGGTCAGTAAGTCGTTGGTATAAGCTTCGCCACCGGCCCATAAACCACGTTTGGGAGCGCCACCAAAACCACGCTGATCGTAAGCAAAACAGGCGATACCCTGTTTACTGAAATAGTCACCCGGCTGTTGAAAAAACAGACTGTAATCATTAAAGCCGTGCAAGGCTATCAATATTGCCTGAGGATCTGTTTTTGGCAACCAATGTCGAAACGGCAAGTTGGCACCGTCTTCTGTCAGAAAAAAAGTATCGCTGAGTCTGGCTGTATTATTTTTTGCACCCGGTGGATAAGTCATTGGCATACAGGCCGTCAATGACGTAACCAACAAAACCGAAATTATTAGGGATCGCTTTTTCATGCGTTTGGTTGTCAGGTTATCCAATTTATTTTTCCAGCTTCAATAGTAGGGTGCGCATCGCGCACCTAAAATTGCATCCACTGAACAGTAGTATTTTCATTAAAATCTATTATTGTTTTCTATCGGGTTTGTTTCTCTAGCATGGTTGTAGTGCGCGATGTACACCCTACCAAGGAGCGAGCATGAAATAAATTGACCGTTTATATCCCCTCACCCTCTCCCAGTGGGAGAGGGTGCAAGATGCCCAAATTATTTCATGTGCATTTCTTAATAAAGTGTTCCGGCCAGATGCTTAACCCGCTTGATAGCCATTGGTATTATGGGTAACCCAGCGCTCATTTTCGGTGGCTAAAAGCTCTTTTTTCCAAAAAGGCACTTTTGATTTTAAGGCTTCCATGATGTATCGACTGGCATCAAACGCATCGCCACGATGGGACGACCACACGGCAACCAGCACTATCGTGTCGGCAGGCAAAATATCGCCCACTCGATGAATAACCAGGCTATCAATAATTGGCCATTGTTGTTGTGCTTCAATAATGCATAGTTTCAACTGTTTTTCAGTCATGCCGGGATAATATTCCAGAGTCATGCCTTTAACGGTATCACCGTCATTGAAGTCACGCATAGTACCTATAAAAATACTGGTCGCCCCAATAGCTCCACACTTATCCGTTTTTGCATTCTGATAAGCCTGAATTTCCTGATACGGATCAAATGCCTCGGCAGAGATTTTTATGGTCATCTTTAGCCGCCGGTAACAGGGGGGAAAAAGGCGACGATATCGCCATCCAAAACGATGGTATCCATGGCAACATAGTCCATATTAACCGCCGCCAAGGTATTGGGAGGTAAGGGGTTATCAAGGTTGGTTTGGCTCCAAACCTCATGAACCGTTATTAAACCGGTAAAGGTTAGATCGTCTTCCGAGCGGCCCACTCTTTCTTTTAAGCTGGCAAAATATCGTACTTTAATTGACATAATGATTCACGAGGCTAATAAAACAATAGATAATAAAACACTTTTTAATCATTATTTTACACACATGAACTACACTCCGCACTTTAATCAGGCTGGCGAAGCTCACATGGTCGATGTTGGCGCAAAAGCGATCACTCAGCGGTCGGCAGTGACCGAAGGCTACATTGAGATGCATCCGGAAACACTCCAGATGATTCTTGGCGGTGAGCATAAAAAAGGCGATGTACTGGCGATAGCGAGAATTGCCGGCATTATGGCCAGCAAAAAAACCGCAGATTTAATTCCGCTTTGTCATCCGTTGCCCATCACGCATGTAGAAATAAACCTGAGCGCTGAACCTGAAAAAAACCGTATCCGTTGCCAAACTACAGTAAAAACCAACGGTCAGACCGGCGTAGAAATTGAGGCCTTGTGCGCCACTCAAATTACCTTGCTGACTATTTACGATATGTGTAAAGGCGTAGATCGTGGCATGGTTATCCAGTCTGTGCAATTGCTGGAAAAACAAGGCGGTAAATCAGGGTGTTGGCAACGTAATGAATAGCGGTAAAACGGTGTGTCTTTAAGGTTTTTAAAAATGCACACCCGATTTTGATACACTACAACATCATATCAAGACAACCGCAGAGATAATAATGCCGATTACCTTAAAAGAGCTTGCCGATTTTTGTGATGCCCAGATTGTAGGGGGCGATTTAGCAACAACCATTTATTCCGCAGCCGATATTAAGTCGGCGCAAGCAGGACAGGTCACCCAGTTGACCAGCAGTCGATATGCCCAGCATATCAAAAACTCAACCGCTACTGCCTGCTTTATTGCCGAAGGTTTTGCTGTAGATGACCTGCCGGACAGCATGGCTTTACTGGTTTGTGCTGACCCGGAAATTAGTTTTATCAAGGCAGTCGAGTTGCTGCATCCTGCTCGGGTTTATAGTTCACAAGTTTCGCCTCAGGCTGTGCTTGAAAATAATGTAACCTTGGGTCAGGGTGTCTATATTGGACCTTATGCCGTGATTGGCCAAGACGCGATAATAGGCGATAACAGCACTCTATTGGCCGGCGCTTATGTGGGCAAAAACGTAAAAATAGGGGAGAACTGCAAAATTTATCCTTATGCCGTTATTTACGATGATGTGGTGGTGGGGAACAATGTCATTATCCACTCAGGGTCTATTATCGGTGCTGATGGCTTTGGCTATAAATTTAGAAACAATATCCATGTTAAGGTACCCCAAGTCGGTAATGTGATTATTGATGACAATGTTGAAATTGGCGCCAATACTTGCATTGACCGAGGCGCGTTGGGCAGTACCTTGATAGGTGAGGGCACTAAAATAGATAATCTGGTACAGATTGGCCACAATAATAAAGTGGGTAAAAATGTAATTATGTGCGGCCTAACCGGCGTGTCCGGCTCCTGTAATATTGAAGACTATGCCATTCTGGCGGGAAGTTCAGGGGTTGCTGATCATGTGACCATTGGACAAGGTGCTGTGGTAATGGCGCGATCTGGTGTGGCAGGTGATGTAAAAGCCGGTACCCAGGTTTTTGGCAGTCCGGCAAAAGACAAAAAAACCGCTTATAAAGAGCAGATTGCACTCAGCAAACTGCCTGAGTTACTAAAAAAAGTTAAGTTGCTGGAAGAAAAAATCCAGGCACTTGAAAAAACAGCAAATTAGCACTTATGTTTTAAAATATTTATCAGTTTTTAATAAAAAAACAACGTTCGTTAGAACAAGCTATAACGAATAACCCAGTATTATAGTAAACTATAACAACACAAAAAACGGTTCAGCACGATGACAGTAAAAGACAACGTACACTTACACGAAATCAATAAATTTGGCTCAATGGCAGAGCGTTGGTGGGATGCTCAGGGCGAGTTTAAAACCCTGCATGATATTAACCCGCTACGCCTCCAGTTTATCCAGAGTTATATCGATATTGCCGGAAAACGCATGGTTGATGTGGGTTGTGGGGGCGGTATTTTAACCGAAGGTCTGGCTAAATTGGGCGCTGATGCCTTGGGCATTGATCTCAGTGAAGAACTGATTGATATTGCTGATTTGCACGGTCTGGAGTCGGGTGTCAATGCACATTATCAAAAAATAAGTGCAGAAGCATTGGCCGAGCAACAACCTGAAAGTTTTGATCACGTTACCTGCATGGAAATGCTTGAACATGTACCCGATCCGGGTTCAATCATTTCTGCTTGTGCCACTTTGGTCAAGCCTGGCGGCATGGTGTTTTTTTCTACGCTTAATCGTAAGCCCAAGGCCTATTTATTAGCGATACTTGCCGCTGAGCATATTCTGCAAATGTTACCTAAAGGCACGCATGATTATAAAACCTTTATCAAACCGTCTGAACTTAGCCAGTCAGCACGCGCGGCAGGTCTTGAGCTTCAAGGTATGATAGGGATTGAATATAACCCGCTTAACAAACGCTTCAGCACGGGCAAAGACATTGATGTTAATTACATTGCCGCTTTTAAACGTATTGAGTAAGTGCTGATGCCGACTGATTTTACATTATCCTGCGTGTTGTTTGACCTGGATGGAACTTTGGTAGATACCGCGCCGGATTTGGTTTTATGCCTTAATAAGGCCTTAAGCCAACATGGATTTACGCCTGTTAAAGCCGAGACCATTAAACACTATATTTCATTCGGTGCGATTGCCATGATTAACGGAAGTGTGGATCATTCCATATCGGAGGTGATTCGGGCTGGTATTCTGGACACCATGCTGGATCTTTATGAAAACAATATTGCCGAACATACTGTTTTTTTTAAAGGCATGTCAAATACGCTGGATGTCATTGAAGCACAAGGACTGAAATGGGGCGTAGTCACCAATAAACGGGAACGATTTACCAATCCCCTGATGGCGGCTCTCAAGCTAACTGATCGCGCCGCCTGCATTATTAGTGGTGATACCACGGGAAATCCCAAGCCGCATATCGAACCCATGTTGGCAGCTTGCAAAAAAGCGGCAGTAATGCCTTATGAGTGTGTTTATATCGGCGATGCACCTCATGATATTACCGCAGGGAAAAATGCCCAAATGAAAACCTTGGCCGCTCTTTACGGTTATATTAATCCCGGTGATACGCCAGAAACATGGGGCGCTGATGCCTTGATAGAATCACCTGAACAACTAACAGTCTGGATAAAATCTGCACTATGTCATTAAAAAACAAAGTTATTTTAATTACCGGCGCGGGCGGTGGTTTGGGCAGTACAGCGGCTTTGGCACTGGCTAAAAACGGTGCCCATATTATTTTGCTGGATAAAAATATCACCAAACTGGAAGTGGTTTATGATGCCATTTTGGCAGCCAATGCACCCGAACCGATTATTTATCCGTTTGACCTTGCCGGTGCCAATGAAAATGAATACCAGGAATTAGCGAATACCATTACTGAAGAATATGGTTCCTTGCAAGGCCTGTTACATTCAGCTGTAGAATTTAGCTCATTTACGCCTGTCTCCCAATTCGGTATCAAGGAATGGGGACATACTTTAAACGTGAATTTGAATGCCGCTTTTATACTCACACGGATGTTGTTACCGGTGCTGGAAAAAAGTCAACACGCATCCATTGTCTTTACCTCCGATTCTTCTGCCAGAAAAGCGCATGCTTACTCGGGCGCTTATGGTGTGTCCAAAATAGCCATGGAAGGCTTGGCAAAAATACTGGCTGAAGAACTGGAAGCTGCCAATAAAATCCGGGTAAATACCTTAATACCCGGGGCTGTTGATTCACCCTTAAGAAAGCGTGCTTATCCCGCAGAAGATAAAGCCAAATTGCCTACCATGGCATCATTGGCTCCCGCTTACCTGTATTTATTTGGCTCTCAAAGTATTGGCGTAACCGGCCAAGCTATTGAAGCCGCAACCTTTCACCTATAACACTATTATGGCCGAACGAGAAAGCTTTGTTTTAACCCGAGATGTCAATACGGTCACCATTCCTGACGGTACGCCCAGCACCTTAAGTAAAGGTGAGTTAGTCACCATTCACCAGTCTTTGGGCAATAATTATACGGTTGTCACAGAGCAAGGTTACATGGTGCGGATTGACGGTGCCGATGCCGATGTCTTGGGCAAAGAGCCGCATCATTTGCAGACACTGGTGTTGGAAACCAGTCCTGAAGCCGTTGAAAAAAACTGCTGGGAAGTGATGAAAACAGTTTATGATCCCGAAATTCCGGTAAACATTGTTGATCTGGGTCTGGTTTATTACTGCAACGTCAAACCCGTCAATGATGATGAAAACACCGTCCACATCATGATGACCCTGACTGCACCCGGTTGTGGTATGGGGCCGGTTATCCAAGGCGATGTAGAAAAATGTATTCGTGCGCTGCCCGGTGTTTCCAGTGTTGAAGTTGAAGTTGTGCTTGATCCGCCCTGGTCTAGGGAAATGATGTCGGAAGTGGCGCAGCTGCAGTTGGGCTTGTACTAAAAGCAATCCGGCAGTGGTAGTGTGCGCTGGACATCAAGTTAAGACATTTCACCACGAAGAACACGAAGATTTTGCTTTGGTTGTTCTTCGTGAACTTCGTGTCTTCGTGGTCTGCAATATCTTTAAGTTGGTTATTTATTCCAAAGCGAGATGTTATGACAACACTTTATTATAGTCATCCGGATTTTCTATTTCATGAAACAGGTGCAGACCATCCCGAATGCGCTGATCGGCTTAGAAGCATCACTACCGCTCTGGACGCACCGGATTTCTCAAGTTTAATCAGAGTACTGGCACCACTGGCGACTGAACAACAAATCAGACTAATTCATCCACTGTTTCATATTGAGACTGTTCGGGCAGCAATACCCCAACACGGTGAACACTATCTGGATCATGATACGGTTGTGTCGTCCGGCTCGGAAAAAGCGGCTTTTCGTGCGGTAGGCGCTGTTTGTGATGCGGTTGATAAAGTGCTGGCGGGACTTGCAAACAATGCCTTTTGCGCCGTGCGTCCGCCAGGACATCATGCCGAACCCGACTTGGCCATGGGCTTTTGTCTGTTTAATAATATAGCCATTGCGGCCGAATATGCACGTTGCCATTATCATCTTGAACGCATTGCCATTGTCGATTTTGATGTCCATCATGGCAATGGCACGCAAGCGGCTTTTTATAAACAACCTTCTGTTTTATATGCCTCCAGCCATGAGATGCCAAATTATCCAGGCTCTGGTTATCCACAAGAAACCGGTGTTGGCAATATTATCAATGTACCGCTGTCAGCAGGCGATACCGGTATTGAATTCAGAAAAAAATTCAACACTATTATTTTACCGGCACTGAGAAATTTCAAACCCCAATTACTGCTGGTTTCAGCCGGTTTCGATGCCCATAAAGACGATCCGTTTGCCTCAATTATGCTTGTAGAAAACGACTTTCGCTGGCTTACCCAAGAATTGATGGGCATTGCTGAACGCTATTGTGAAGGCAGAATGATATCCGTATTGGAAGGTGGTTATAACCTTAAGGCGCTAGTGGCTAGTGTTGCCATTCATGTTAAAACCTTGATGGGAAGTTAGTCTGTAAAAACCGGTTTATCCACGAAAAAAAATGAAATGAATCAGTGGTAGGGTGCACATCGCGCACCTAAAATTACATCCACTAAAGGGTTTTATTTGCACTGATATCAATTGTTGTTTTCTATCGGGTGCCCTGAGCTTGCCTAAAGGTAGCGGTTAAGCCGTTCATGGTTCGCAAGCTCTTTCAAACGGCTTAACCTTAAACTGCCCCGTCTTAAGTTGGTAGCACGATGGGTAGAGACGATAGCCGAAACCCATCATAATTGATTCCTTAAGCGATGGGTTTCGCACTGCTCTACCCATCCTACTCTTGGCTATCAACTTAAACCGATAAGCATTCCCATGCAGAGACATGGGAATGCTTTACAACGAAGGCCCCCCAATTTATTTTTTCATTAGTTTGCTACGCGCAATTTCAACAAGCTTTAGCGCATAATCTACAAGCGGGCGACGTTTCACAACGACCGTGTAGCCCAATAATCCCATCACCAAGCCATAAAATAATTTTTCGAATGCTGATGAGCTTTCTTGTTGATTGGCAAATACGGCATCCGAGGCTTTTACAACGACCGTTTGCACTGCCACTTTAGAAGGCGTCACTTCTGCTTTCAGATCAGGCAAGCCTAAACTGCGAAAAGTGTCATAATCTTGCCAGATAGGATATTTTCCTTGCCATAAGGATTTGGAAAAATAAGGCGCCAAGCTCATGCCGTGTGCTAAAGGAATACCTCTTTCATCAATAAAACCTTTATAGACAACCAGGCTAATATCACCGCCTTCTCCATGTCCATCGGTGGTAAATGATTTTTCAACGTGGTCATGGAACATCCAGATACCTTGTCCAAAACTGTTTAAACCATCATCTACACCGCTTAATTCCAAATCCAGACGTTGGGCCGGAACCATGCCATGAACATCGCGTTGGATATAGGAACCCGGACCATTATCAACACCGTCATAATGGGTGACAGTCGGTTTATGTCCATGAATATGGAGGGCAAACGATTCGGTATGACCGTTCAAAACACGCAACTTTACCTTTTGATTTTCTTCCATGTGAATCAACGATTCCCTTAATGTATAAGGGAAAGAGCGACCATTGAGCATAAAATAGTCATCGGTGGCATCGGTGATGTCATATTCCGTGTTCATGTGCTTGGCAATTAGACGCGGATCATTGGCTGATCTGGCAACCAGTTCATGCAATTCTTTATCTGCCGATTGGTAATGCAAATCATATTCCCGTGCATATTTTTCAAGCACAGCTACCGAAGGATGTCGAACTTGTCCGGCACCAACATTAAGCGTTTGCGGCCAATTGTTGGGCCGGTTTTCTTCAACCACAAAAATACCCTGCAAGCCCATCGGGATATGGGTATGCGGTTGAACATGGCAATGATAATACATGGTGCCCGGTTGACGCGGCTTGATAACGTAGGTTTTACTTTGTCCAGGCATGGTGTCCATGTTGCTGGTTTGCCCAACACCATCATTACCGGTACCGCTCATATCCATAAAAGGATGATCTATACCATGCAAGTGGATGGAGTGCGGTAAGTAATGCGTGTTTTCCAAAACGATCCAAACCACGTCATCTTGTTCGACACGAATTACCGGAGACGGTACGCGTAACAAAGGATTGGCTTCCAGTTCGTAAAGGCTTTTAGTCGACATGTCACGGGTTTTAGGTGCATAAACCCAAAAAGTCGGCTGTATGCCGGGTGAGATGTCAAAAGTGGTGGTGGGTGTTTTTATATCTGGTGAATGGCCGTTAAGTTCAACGACTTCCAGTTTGATAATGATTTTATCAGGATCGCCATCACCGTCGGTGTCGTCGGATAAGGTAACGGCGTCAGCGGCAAGTTGCGTTGCCATCAGGGTTTCCATTGAAACACCATTAGTACCCTTAACAAAGGCGGCAATGTCGGCCGGATTGTCAGGGTTACAGAGCTTGGATTCTTGTATGGTCACGCCATCAATAACCTGTTCTTTACGCCATGCCGGATCAGTAAATTCAGAACAGACGTCTTCAACCGGGCCTAAATCAACCTTTGCTGAAGGTGGTAAATCAGTGGCAGCCTGGCTCCAGGCATGCATAAGGAGCAGTGCGGCACCCCCGGTAAAGGTAATAAGTTTTTTACGCATACAACGACCTCAGAAAAACACACGATTTAAAAATGAAACGCCAACCAAAAGACAGTAGGATTATTATTCCTATTATTTTAACCCAATAGTTAGATTAAGTCTTATTTGACTACTGAATAAAAAAAAGAGTAATAACATTATATTCTTGTGTCGCGTTTTGTAAGAATTCAATAATACTCATCAAGTTCACCCAAAACTATAAAATGGACTTATGTTTAATGATGGCAAGATTGGTCTTTTTGAAGGTGATAAGCTGTTTATCATAAAGAAAATTAAACCTTGTTTTCAAAAAAACTTTACACTATTTAAAAGTCAATCCATGGCAATCTATTCATTCACTTTTTTGTGGTGAACTTAATATATAAACATAACACTTATTGTGAAAAATAAAACACCCTTTTATGTAGTCGGTATCGACTTGGGCACAACCCATACGGTTGTTGCCTACAGTGACGCTCAAAAAACGCCTCAGGAAATACAACTGTTACCCATTGAACAGTTGATTGCACCAGGGCAAGTTGCAGCCAGACCGTTGTTGCCTTCGGTACGTTATCATCCAGCACCGGGTGAGTTATCGGCTGCTGATATCGCTTTTCCCAGTTACAGCAAAGACTCGCTTTCTTCAGATGAAGCGCCTGTTATTGGTGAGGCCGCACGGTTATTAGGTGCCAAATCTAAAGGACGCTTTGTTACCAGTGCCAAAAGTTGGCTATCACATCCTTCGGTCGATCACAGCGCCGAAATTTTACCGTGGGGCAGTAGTGATGAAATTAGCAAAGTTTCACCTATTGATGCCAGTGCCAGTTATTTGGCGCATATTCGTACCGTATGGGGACACCAATTTCCTGATGCGCCCTTGGAACAACAGGATATTGTTATTACCGTCCCCGCTTCCTTTGATGAAGCCGCACGTTCACTGACGCTGGAAGCCGCCAGAGTTGCCGGACTGACTCAAGTTAGATTGCTGGAAGAGCCGCAGGCTGTTTGTTACGACTGGTTACGGCGCAATACAGATACGCTTAAACAAGCCTTGGCTAATGTGCATTTATTGCTGGTGTGTGATGTGGGTGGTGGTACCACCGATTTAACGCTTATCAAAGTAGAGCAAGGCGAGCATGAGCCTAAACTGACCCGTATCGGCGTTGGTGATCATCTCATGTTGGGTGGCGATAACATTGATCTGGCCTTGGCTCATTTGGCTGAAAGCCGATTGACTGATGGTGACAAACGCTTGTCTGCTGCTGACTTGTCACAACTCATCGAACAATGCCGACTGGCCAAAGAGCGCCTGCTGGCCGGTGATGCCCCAGAGCAGACCACCGTCACTTTGCTGGGCGGCGGTTCAAAATTAATTGGCAGCTCCCGCTCGGTGGTATTTACTCGCGAAGAAGTTAGAACCCTGACCCTCGATGGTTTTTTCCCGTTATCATCTGTGGATGAACTCCCCGACAGAAAGCGTAGCGGAGTGGTTGAATTTGGACTTCCTTATGCCGCAGAACCTGCCATCAGCAAGCATATCGCGGCGTTTTTAAAGTTGCACGCAGCCGCTTCCGGTGACGCATTAAAAGGGGAGGGCAGGGTGCCTGATGCGCTGTTACTTAACGGCGGTGTGTTTCGTAGTCAACCCATTACTCAACGACTGGTGACGTTGCTTAATTCATGGAGCACCAAGCCGCCTGTTTTGCTGGAAAATAAACACCCCGAACTGGCCGTTGCCTTCGGTGCGGTTAGTTACGCTATCGCCAGGCGCGATAAAAAACTGAAAATCGGTGGCGGGGCAGCGCGTAGTTATTTTTTACTGGTTGATACCGATAACTCAACTCAGCAGCAAGGCATCTGTATTTTGCCAAGAGGTAGTGAAGAAGGCGATGAAGTCATTTTAAAAAATCGTCAATTTGCGTTGAGATTGGGTATGCCCGTGCGTTTTCACTTGGCATCAACGACCGGTGATGCCGAATATAAATCAGGGGATGTCACTGAAATAACAGAGCTGTTTCATTCTTTGCCCCCGTTGGCGGTGGCTTTTGAAGGCGATGAGAGCAAACTCAATGCTGAAGCCATTGTGCAGTTAGCGGTTACGCAAACGGAAGTGGGCACCCTTAAAATTCAGTGCGTGTCCGTTGAAAACCCCGAGCAACGCTGGAATGTTGAATTTCAAATCAGAAAGAAAGGCGTGGCGGGATTACAACTGGACGCGGCATTGCCTCCCCAATTTAAGGGGGCGGTAGAAAATATACATTGTGTTTTTGGCTCAAAATCCCGGCAGATAGATCCTAAATCAGTAAAGAATCTACGTGCTGATTTGGAAAAACAATTAGGTGGTTTGCGTACTGAATGGGAAACACCTTTGCTAAGAGCGCTGTTTAGTACCTTACTGGAAGGTTCTAAATATCATCGTCGCTCAGAGAATCACGAACGAGTCTGGCTAAGTCTGGCCGGTTTTTGCTTGCGTCCCGGTTTTGGTTATCCGCTGGATGACTGGCGGGTAGAACAACTATGGAAGCTTTACCCACAAGGCATACAATTTGTTAATGAAACCCAAAACTGGACGGAATGGTGGACGTTGTGGCGGCGCATTGCGGGTGGTTTGTCGGTCGTTGCGCAGGAACAAATTTTTGCCGACATTGCCAAGTTTATAAACCCCGCTGCTGCAAGACAACCCGGTGTTGCCAAGCAAATCAAAAATCGTGGTTATGATGATATGGTGCGTCTTGCTGCTGTACTGGAACGGTTGCCTGTTGACAAGAAAATACAATTGGGCGATTGGTTTTTAAAACGTTTGCAAAAAGCCAGTGAACCCACTCAGACCTGGTGGGCCGTTGGGCGTATCGGAGCGCGAATGCCATTTCATGGTAGTAGCCACAATGTTATTCCCGCTGATGTTGTTTGTAACTGGCTGACTCAGATTTTGTCGGAAGACTGGAAAAAAACACCGCATGCCGGCTTTGCCGCAACGATTATTGCCCGCATGAGTGGTGATCGGGTACGGGATATTGATGAGTCTGTACGCTCGAAAATTATAGCCAAACTTAAATTCAGCAAAGCCCCTTTATCCTGGATAGAGATGGTTGAGCATGTTAAAGAATTAGATGAAAAAGAAGAAAAGCAGATCTTTGGTGAGGCATTGCCGCCAGGATTAAAATTACTCAATAACGAATAGCCAAAAGGATAATAATGAAATTGATCGGTATCGTCACCGTTGCAGGGCTTATGCTGCTTTATTTTATGGATGCAGCGTTTAAGTTGCACATAATGAACCTGGAAATGTTAATTCATAGCGCCCTTAGATTCTTTACGGGCTTTATCCTCATTGGAATCGGGGTGTTTTATGCACATAAAATAAAATTAAAGAATGCCGTTTATCTTATTTTGGCGCTGGTTTTGGCTGACGACATAATGGATTATTTTAGAAAAGTTGAAGATTTTAGATTTGAAATCACCATTCATGGCATTTATATGCTGTTATGGGGTTCCTTAACGGGCTATGTCTTTATGAAGCAGTTGAGAAATAAAGCCGATAAAAAATAGTCATTCACCATTCAAAAAATGTAAGCTAAAACGTGACAGGCTTTGCGACACCGGGCTCCCGGAATCAATAGGACAGCTTTATTTATCTGTCCCGCTTTAAATTGGTAGCACAGCAGGTCGGGATAGACGATAAACTTAACCAGACATGGCTATTGATAGGTTTAAGTTGATAGGCAAGAGTCGGATGGGTAGAGCAGCGCGAAACCCATCGCTTAAGGTATCAATTATGATTGGTTTCGGCTATTGCTTCTACCCATCCTACGCTCTACCCACTTAAGACGGGACAGTTTAAGGTTAAGCCGTTCTTGAGAGCTTGCGAACCATGAACGGCTTAACCGTACCCTTCGGCAAGTTCAGGGCGAACGGTTAATCCTCGGCCATTGTCCAGGCTTAAGTGGGTAGCCGGATTGTAAGTTTTCAAAGAAACATCACTAAAAGCAACCAAAACGTGAAAAAGCGCCTATAAGAATTTTTGAATAAGAAATCAGCAAAAAACTCGTTAAACTTTAAAGCATTTTGTTGATTAGTATCAAACTTGTACTATCCTTGTGATTAGGAAAACTTTATATAGAATTCAGCCCCCTAAGACGATGATTTCGGATAACTGGCACATGACTACATTCAACTTTAAGCATTTTATATTTCGATATTGCAAAGGTAATATCATGGTACTTTTTTTCGGGTGCATACTTTTGTTATCCAATCAGGCTTTTGCTTTAGCAGGCGATGTTTACCGCCTTAATCCAGGCGACAAGCTGGAAATCACCGTTTGGCAAGAGGAAAGCTTGAAACAGGAGGTTGTAGTGCTGCCAGATGGCACTATCTCTTTTCCTTTGGTCGGACACGTTGCCGCAGCCGGTAAAACGACCGGGGAATTAGTCAAGTTGCTGCAGGAGCGTCTAAATAAATTCATTCCCGACTCAGAAATAAACGTTAGGCTGCTTGCCGCAGAGGGTAACCTGATTTATGTCACCGGTGAGGTTAAAACTCCCGGGAAATTCGAAGTTAAAGGACCTACGGATGTGGTGCAAGCCTTAAGCATGGCGGGTGGTTTGACAGCATTTGCAAAAAAAAACAATATTATCATTTTAAGGCGTGAAGCAGACGGCAAAACCAAATCCCTCCCCTTCGAATACGGTGATGTGGAGGATGGCGATAACATAGAATCGAATATACTGTTGCAAAGCGGCGATACTATCGTTGTACCTTGATTTGTTTCAGAAAAACATGTGCTGCGATAGAAGAATGGCATTGCTTGTTCTGGCCTGTATGGGTTACGGGAAAGAAGTAACGGCTGATGAATGGGCGGTAAAAGGCTCTTTGGGCCAGCAACTACAATATAACGATAATATGGCGTTCAGTACGACTGCTAAAAAGTCTGTAGTTGGCTACCTTTTGACGCCCAATTTAGAAGCCACCCACAAGACAGAAGTGCTGAACATTGGCTTTTATGGACAAGGACTTATCAGTCGTTACGACGATTCGAGTTGGGATTGTAATAATTATAATCTGGGGTTGAACAATGCTTATCAAACCAAGCGCAGTGTTTTTGGTTTAAATGGCGGCTATTCTGTTAGCTGTTCATACACCCAACAAATCAGCCAAACAGGGATACTTGTGCCCAACAGTCAGTCCACAAACTATCGACTGACACCCACGTGGACATGGCAGTGGACATCTCGCGATCAGTTAATCCTCACCACTAATTATTCCAAAACAACCTACAGCAACTCAGTGAATACAAATACTTCAAGTACTACTTCAAGTTTCAGCGGTAATGATACCTACACCGTTAATCTGGGCGGGAGTCATCAATGGAGCCAACGCATCACTCTAAACGGAAGACTTAATTTTTCCAACACCCAATACACGGGTTCGAACGCATTGACTCAAAATCTGTTTGGTTTTCAAGTCGGCGGGAATTACACAATCAATCAAAATTGGGCAGTTAATGCGAATGGGGGGCTAGTCTGGGTGGATACCCGGCAAAGTTCGAATGGCGTTTCATCCGGGCAGAATTCGTCGATGTCCTTGGGTAATATCGCTAATCTCAATTTAAGCTATCAAGGACAGATAACCAATTTCTCTACCGGGTATTCTAACTCTATTAGTCCTAGTTCAATCGGTCAAACGTTACAAACCCAGTCACTCTTCGCCAATTATTCATACCGATTAAGCCCTCATCTTTTGCTGGATATCGCCAGTAGTTTTTCACGTAGTGAATCGATCGGCAATCAGTCGACTGGTAATACAGGTAGCCAATTTAAACGCAGCTACTTTACTTCATCCCCAGGCATTGTTTGGGAGCTTGAGAAAAACTGGCGACTTAGAGGCAGTTACATATACCGCTGGCAGGACAATAAGCAAGACAATAATGTAGCCAATGTAAATGTGGGTACGAGTGATGCCAACCTCGTGATGCTTTCCCTTAACTATTCGTGGGATGGTATTCGAAATTCCCGCTAACGTACCAAACTAATAAAGTACGCTATCCTTTTTTTACAAAAAGCAATGACCTAAGCCGTTTGTTTAAATGCACCCAGATTACGTATATATACGACTTGTACAATATATTATTTACCGCTATGCTCTATTAGGTCAGTAATAATCGGGTAATGTGGCTACATTTTTGTTTAAATGTAGCCAGGATTATGTATTCACATAACTTGTATAATATTTTGTTTGCTCTATGCTTTATTGATGCCTTTGCTCATAGGAGACTGTGGTATTGTTTGTTTAAATGCAACTGGGTCGGCCGTTCATTGTTATTGAAAAAATGCTGTCATGGGGATTTATTTTTAAAATATCCTAAACTCTGTTTTTTTCAAAGAGGTTTACCCAGGATAAAATACTTATATCGTGTTTTCGACAAACCTTATCTACGCTCTACAACAACCAGTCACGTGTGGCTAATAAACGGTTACTAAATTTATAATTAGTGTGAGGATGAAAAATGAATAAGAAAGCCTATTCCATAGCAGAGTTATCGACATCCCCAGATCCATTTATCAATTCAAGTAAATACTGGATTTCATCTGAAAAAACAATTTATGATTCTTATTTTTTTGAGAAGTTGCGCCTTGAAAAACTTCGGGCACAACGGTCTAAATCTACGCTATCCATTATATTACTGGCTCTTGAAAACGAGACGGATAATGAAGCTATTAATATGAGAGCGATTTTAGATGGTATTCGGACAAAGACACGAGATACTGATATTAGTGGCTTTATTAATCACAAAACCATAGGCGTACTTCTCCCCGATACAGACGAGAAAGGCGCGAGAGAACTCTGTGAAAAATTAGTTAACGAGAATTCGAAATTTTCTGCGACTACATCAATTTATCCTGATCATATATTTGAAAGCCTGGGAAAAATAGGCTCTATTCAACCCGATGCGCATCCTTTCGAACTGAAAGATTCATTGGATAATTTCTGGATTAAGCTTTTTTTTAAAAGAGCGCTTGATATCGCAGGCTCGATTATAGGAATACTACTTTTAGCGCCTGTCATGTTAATGACAGCATTAATTATCAAAGTAACTTCGCCGGGACCAGTCATATTTAGTCAAATTCGCTTGGGTAAGAAAGGTATTCCCTTTAAATTCTACAAATTTCGATCCATGCATATCAATATGGATGACAAAATACACCGTGAATACATCAAAAACTATATCAACGGTCATCTTGCAAAAATCAATCAGGGAGATGCGAATGAGCCCTTTTATAAAATGAAAACGGATCCCAGGATAACCCGGATTGGACGATTCATTCGAAAAACCAGCATTGATGAGATACCACAGTTTTTTAATGTGTTAAAAGGTGACATGAGCCTAGTTGGACCAAGGCCGCCTCTTTCTTACGAAGCCGAGAAATACCAATCATGGCATCTTCGGCGAATTGTCGATATGAAGCCCGGAATCACCGGACTCTGGCAGATAGAAGGACGAAGCAATACAGAATGGGATGACGCGGTAAGGCTAGATATTCGGTATATTCAGAACTGGTCCCTTATTATGGATTTAAAAATATTATTCAGAACGGTTGAGATTGTTTTAAGGTGCCGAGGAGCAGTGTGATGCACAAATCTACGAAATATGGCTAAAATTTTAGGCTACAGGTTTATACATAATGCTAATTATGCACTATTGAATAATTGTTATGACTCTTTTTTGTTCCAAAGACTTGTATCGGCTTAAATCATAATTATGGCTTAACGGAATTAACTTATAATTATCTCATTAATATTGGAGTAAATAATCAATGATAAACCAGGATGTTCAGTTAGGCGAAGGGGTTATCATATTTCACCCTGATCTTGTTAACTTATACGGTTGCCAAATTGGTGCCGGCACAAAGATCGGTTCATTTGTAGAGATACAAAAAGGTGCTTCGATTGGTGCCAGATGCAAGATTTCGAGCCACAGCTTTATTTGTGAGGGTGTAGAAATTGATGAGTGTGTATTTGTAGGTCATGGCGTGATGTTTATTAATGACACCTATCCAAAAGCAGTCAGCGAGGACGGTGAATTGCAAACAGAAGCTGATTGGCAATTGATTTGCACTCGGGTTAAATCTCGCGCCTCAATCGGTAGTAATGCAACTATTTTATGTGGTATTACTATCGGAGAAAGCGCTCTGGTCGGTGCCGGTGCCGTAGTGACCAAAGATGTTCCCGATTATGCTATTGTTGCCGGTGTTCCTGCGCGTGTGGTCGGAGATACACGATCGCGAGATCTTTAGCAAAAGATCCTATGGATTAATATTATATGTGTGGAATCTGCGGTATTGCAGCTCTCTCGTTAGAGAGCAAAATTAAAGAAAGTGATGTCCGCAGTATGTTGCCTCCCTTGCGTCATCGAGGCCCTGATGGTATCGGTGTTTACCTTGATCCATTTCAACGAATAGGGTTGGGGCACACTCGTCTTAGTATCATTGACCTTACAGGTGGTGCTCAGCCAATGCATAATGAAGATAAGACGATATGGGTTTCTTTTAATGGCGAGATTTTTAATTATGTAGAATTACGTAAAACTTTGCTTAAAGAGGGCCACAGTTTTTACACTCATAGTGATACTGAAGTTATCGTTCATGCTTACGAGCAATATGGTGACGATTTTGTTCACCACCTAAACGGCCAATTTGCCATCGCTCTTTGGGATAGCAATAGGCAACGCTTGCTGTTGGTGCGTGACCGGGTCGGTATTTTGCCACTTTTTTATACCCGTCAAGGTGATCGACTCTTGTTCGCTTCGGAAATCAAAGCGTTACTTCCACAACTCTCGGAAGCACCTCGCATTTCTCCGGCATCTCTGGATCAGATATTCACTTTTTGGGCACCACAAAGTCCAAACACCTTATTTGAAGATATCTTCGAAGTATCACCCGGGCGCATGTTGGTGCTGGAAAGTGGTCGATTGCAAGAGTCAACCTACTGGGACTGGAACTTTCCTGTACAAGATGGATATCTTAAGGGTTCAGATACCGAACTGGCCGAGCAGTTGTACGATTTACTGGCTGATGCAACCAGCATTCGCTTGCGTGCGGATGTACCTGTCGGCGCTTATCTCTCCGGCGGACTTGATTCCTCCGCGTTGGTAGCCCTTATCCGTGGTCACTCGGACGCACCACTTAAGACCTTCTCGATAGGATTTGAAGAGCAGTCCCTTGACGAATCTGCTTTTCAAAAGCAAATGATTGACTATCTTGGCGTCGAAAATAGCCGAATACTTTGTCATAATCGTGACATTGCAGAAGAATTTCCGGCTACTGTTTTTAATGCCGAAACCGCAATTCTGCGAACTGCTCCCTCGCCTATGCGACAACTATCCGGCTTGGTGCGCGCCTCGGGTTATAAAGTAGTTCTTACTGGTGAAGGAGCCGATGAAGCATTGGGCGGCTATGATTTGTTCAAAGAGGACAAGATTCGCCAATTCTGGGCTCGTTACCCCAGTTCTGAATGGCGACCTCTTCTGCTTAAAGTTCTGTATCCCTATCTGGAAACTTCCGGTACTCAGGCTAAAACTTATTTACAAAATTATTACAGCATCGGTTTGGATAATCCAAATCAGCCAGGATTTAGTCATCTTACCCGATGGTTTACAACGGCCCAATGCAAGGTTTTTTTCTCAAAGGAACTTAACTTCGCCTTGCGCGAAGGTGCTGTCGCCAGACTAACCAAACAGTTGCCTCCCGCTTTCGAACACTGGCACTCGTTCAATCGCGCTCAATATCTGGAGGCAAAAACCTTAATGAGTGGCTATTTGCTATGTTCTCAGGGTGACCGAATGCTGATGGCTAATTCTGTAGAGGGGCGCTTCCCATTTTTGGATCATCGCGTTATTGAATTTGCTAATCGATTAAATCCGCGTCTAAAAATGCGCGTACTCAACGAGAAGTATCTTTTTAAACAAGCCATGAAAAACTATTTGCCTCGACAAATTATTGAACGACACAAACAACCGTATCGTGCTCCGGATATACCTGCTTTTTTTTCTACAAATCCACCAGCTTATGTAGATGACATGCTGAGTGAAGAAAAGCTTAAACGCTATGGTTATTTCGATGCTCAAAAGGTCGGTTTTTTGCTTAAGAAAGCTCGTCGTGGCAGTTCAATTGCCTATAAAGATAACATGGCGCTAGTTGGCGTTCTTTCCACACAGTTGTGCCATTATTTTTTTATTGAACAGTTTTCGCAGACTATTCGCGAAGCAGGTACTGCTTATCCTTCATCAACTTAACCAACTACTCATGACTATTAATATGAAAAAGACCATTAGAAAATATATTTTGGAAAACCTTCTTTTCACTGACGATGAGTCAACGTTACAGGATGACGAGTCATTTCTTGACGGCGGGATTATAGATTCCACTGGCGTGATGGAAATCATACTTTTCATCGAAGAAAGCTTTGGCTTCAGAGTTAATGACGATGAAATGCTGCCAGCCAATCTTGATTCCGTGAATAATCTGGCAACTTTTATCCAGCGTAAACAATCCATTGCTGCCTAAAAAATGATGGTTAACCCACCGCGGCTATTGCAGGATACCTTACTCACGTCTGTTGCACGCTATCCGGACGATACTGCGTTGATTGTAAGTGATGTTAGAATGAGTTACCGTGAGGTGCTGGATTACGCTTGTCGCCTTGCTCATGCACTGCAGGCTCGGGGGGTATGTCGGGGTGACCGTGTAGTAATTTTCATGGATAACACTTGGCAATGTGCAGTGTCAATTTATGGCATTTTAATAGCCGGCGGGGTATTTGTCATCGTCAATCCGCAAACTAAAACCGACAAGTTGGCATTCATTTTGCGCGATTCGGACGCTCGAATTTTGCTCACCGAACCAAATCTCTTGCGAGTTTTTACTTCGGTGGCAGAGATGCTACCAAAATTAAAGGTATTGTGTGCATTTGAAGCCAAGATATTGCCGACTGGTGTCGAAAACATGGACGATGCATTAGCAAATATGCCGATCAAACCACCATTACAATCAACGATTTCGTTGGATCTGGCCGCACTAATCTACACTTCGGGAAGCACGGGTGAACCTAAGGGAGTTATGCATACTCATCAATCCATGTTGTTTGCCTTGCAAAGTCTGGTCGAATACCTGCGATTGGAAAAAACAGACCGGTTATTGTGCTTGCTTCCGTTAGCCTTCGATTACGGTCTCTACCAATTGTTAATGACTTTCTATACCGGTGCCTCTTTAGTCCTTGAGCGCTCATTTACTTATCCGGCGCAAGCACTTAATATGATGGAGGCTGAGGGTGTTACTGTTTTTCCCGGCGTACCTACCATTTTTACCATGTTATTGGCTGCTCATGAACACAAACCACTGAGCTTCCCAAAGATTCGGCGCGTGACCAATACGGCGGCAGCTCTTCCTTCCAGCTTTAATAGCCGGTTGCGAGAAATTTTTCCAAGTGCCGATATATACCGAATGTATGGCCTTACGGAATGCAAGCGCGTAAGTTATTTGCCACCGGAGCAAATTGATCAAAAGCCGGATTCAGTGGGTATTGCAATCCCAGGTACAGAAGTCATGGTGCTGGATAGTGCAGGTCAACCTGTCAAGCCCGGAGAAGTAGGTACACTATACGTTCGAGGCTCACATGTGATGTTAGGCTATTGGAATCAGCCGGAAAAGTCTGCTTATATGCTTAAGCAAGGCTTGCTTCCTGGCGAACGTATGCTATGTACTCACGATTTGTTCACTGTTGATGAAGACAGCTATCTTTACTTCATCGGTCGTACTGACGATATCATTAAAAGCCGCGGCGAAAAGATTAGTCCGCTTGAAGTTGAAACAGTTGTTTATGGCATCCCCGGGATTCGTGAGGTAGCCGTGCTCGGTATGCCGGATCCCTTACTGGGACAAGCAGTAATAGCCTTCGTAAGTGCTATGGAAGGCAGCTCAATTAGTGAAGCTCAGATCAAAAAACTTTGTAAAGATAAGTTGGAAGCGTTCATGGTGCCTAAACACGTCAGATTTCTTGCTGAACTACCGAAAAGTGCCAACGGAAAGACCGATAAAAAGGCGCTAGCCGCTTTACTCTCTTAAGACACTATTAAATATAAGAATATGTATTTGAATAATCAAGAACTATACAATTTAATAAGACCTGATTTTGAGAAAAATCTTAGTTTGCTTAAAGATAAACCAGAAGAAACCATTGATTCATCTTTGAAAGCACTCGGTTTTGCTGCTATTGGACTTTCAAACTCAGTTGCAATGGCTGTAAAGCTTCCTCTTCCTGAGCTATCGGAGAAACAAAAGAAAATACTCTTATACCTTATTAAACAAAGGTTGGATGGTACTCCACTGGCTTATATAACAGGACGGCAGAACTTCATGTGAATTGAACTATTGTGTGACAGAAGAGCGCTTATTCCCAGAAAAGAAACTGAAATTTTAGGGAAAAAAGCACTTAAACTTTCCTTAGAAATCGCAAAGGAAAAGCAAAAAGTCAATATTATTGATGTTTGCTGCGGCGCAGGAAATTTAAGTTTAGCCATAGCATCCCATAATAGTAAGGCTTATGTTAATGCAACCGATCTTTCTAAAGAGGCTGTTGATCTTACACAAGAAAATATTGCATTTTTACAGCTCAATCAAAGGGTAAATGCTACGCAGGGAGATTTATTTTCCGCTTTTGAGACAAAAGAATACTTTGAAAAAACAGATCTCATTGTATGCAATCCTCCCTATATATCGAGTTCAAATGTATCTAAAATGAACGCAGAAATATCAAATCATGAACCCGTTTTAGCTTTTGATGGTGGAGTGATAGGGATTAACCTAATTCATAAGTTAATCAGTGAAGCTTCAAAATTTCTAACTACGTCTGGATGGCTGGTATTTGAAGTTGGCATGGGACAGGGATCATTCATTACACGGTCATGCGAAAGAAGTCAGCTTTTCAAAAAAATTGAATCAGTTTTTGATAATTCAGGAAATATCAGAGTAATTTCAGTCCAAAAAGTTTAAGTTAAAGAATCATCCCAATTGGATTAAATTAATAGATTTAATCCTCTTATTGACTATATATGAAAGGCTCTATGTAATTTACAGTGGGTACACATAATTAAAAATGTAAGCGGGTCATAAGAAGAATTGATATTACCATAAGTCCCAGAGCCGTCATTCCGGCATGGATCGCAGGAATCCAGTTGCCATGGATGGCACTTACAAAGCATACAACTAGCTAATTTATAGTTTAATTTTAATAAATTCTATGCGATGTAGATTAGTACATCCTTGTACACTGGATCCCGGCAGTCCATGCCGGGATGACGGCTTGAACGTTTTGAGCGTGTATAAGATTTGTGTTTATCGGTATTTTTTATTATTTACCCACTACGATTCACATAGAGCCATATGAAATTTATATTTTTTAATTTAAATACCAAAAATATGCACAGCATGGTCTGTAAGAAACTCGATATTATTATGGTACAAGCATGCTGAGGCATTTGATATAGTGATTATTAAATCCCGACTATTGCAAGACACCTTGATCACTTCTGTCGAAAATTATTCAGATCATATCGCTTTGATTTCCGGTGATGTAAGAATGAGCTATCGCGAAGTGACTGATTATGCTTGCCGACTTGCCCATGCGTTACGTATGCAAGGTGTGCGCAGAGGTGACCGTGTTGCAATTTTTATGGATAACACTTGGCAATGCGCAGTGTCAATTTATGGCATCTTATTGGCAGGTGGGGTGTTTGTCCCCATTAACTTACAAACTAAACAGGATAAATTAGCGTTTATTCTTCAGGATGCCGATGCTCATGTATTGTTAAGCGAGCTGCTGCTTTCACGAGTGTTTAGTCCGGTGGTCCAGCTTTTACCAACTTTACAGGTATTTTGCCCAAAAAATTCCATGGATTTATCGGTGAATATGGGTAACGTGTTCGATAATTTGGTTGATATGCCAACGACCCCGCCACCTCAGTCTGCAGTTTCACAGGATCTGGCCGCACTGATTTACACGTCCGGGACAACGGGTGAGCCAAAAGGTGTTATGCATACTCATCAGTCGTTAAATTTTGTATTGGACAGTATCAATGAATATCTTGGGTTTTCACAAGATGAACGACTGTTTTCTGCTTTACCACTCAATTTTGGCTATGGTCTATTCCAGTGGCTTTCTGCTGTGCGAATCGGAGCTACTTTAATATTAGAACGTTCTTTTACTTATCCGGCACAGGTGTTTAAACGCATACAGGATGAAGCGGTAACCAGTTTTGCTGGCGTACCTACTGTTTTCGCGATGATGCTTGCACTGGATGCCAAACAAGCGTTGCACTTTCCAAGCGTACGACGACTTACCAACGCAGCTGCCGCATTACCTATTGAATTTATCCCCGGGATACTTCGAATGTTCCCTGAAGCCAGCATATATAAGATGTACGGACAGACAGAGTGCATCCGTTGCGCCTACCTGAATCCTGCCTTGGCCGAGCTCAAGCCTGATTCGGTTGGATGCGCCATACCCGGTACTGAACTACTATTATTGGATGATAATGGAGGCACAGTAGCAAAGGGTGAGGTTGGCAATCTTTACGTGCGTGGCCCTCACTTAATGAAAGGTTATTGGAAGCAGCCAGAAAAAACTGCCGAAGTCTTGGTGCCAGGTCTAGTTCAAGGAGAGCTCATGTTGAAAAGCGGTGATTTATTTCGACAGGACACTGATGGTGATTTCTTTTTTGTCGCACGTAGCGATGAAATGATTAAAAGTCGTGGGGAAAAAGTTAGCCCTGTCGAAGTTGAAAATGCAATCTACTGTCTTCCGGCTGTACAGGAAGTTTTAGTCATTGGTCTCCCGGATACTTTGTTAGGTGAAGCTGTAGTTGCTTTTGTTGCTGCACGTGAAGGTCAAAAACTGAGTGTACAACAGATTAAGCATATTTGTACTGATCGGCTTGAAAATTTTATGGTGCCTAAACATGTTTTCTTTTTATCCGAACTGCCACGCACAGCTAACGGTAAGTTGTCGCGTAAGCTGATTATGGAGCAATTTGACCAATATTTACCAAACTAAAATAATTTATTACATAAGGAAATCTTTATGACCAACAACCTTACGGACGGACTCATTATTGACGAAGCCGCTGAAATCGAAAAAATTGCTGGGCGGCTACGTGAACTATTGAGGGCTCACTTACACCGTCGTGGACTTATCATCGCCATTTCGGGGGGTATAGACAGTGCCGTGTGTGCAGCTTTAGCCGTGCGAGCTGTCGGTTCCGAACGTGTGTTTGGATTGTTGTTGCCAGAGCGTGATTCCGCTTCCGAAAGTACTCTTCGAGGTCGAATGATGGTAAAACAATTGGGTATCGCCCACGAGGAATTTGATATCGCACCCGTATTAGATGATTTGGGTTGCTACCATTGGCGTGATAAGGCAATTCGTGCTGTTTTTCCGGCTTATGGACCTGAATGGAAAAACAAAATAATCATCGCTGGTGGGCAGGCAGGAGGATTGAATTATTTCAAACTAGTTGTTCAATCACCGGATGGGCAATTATTTGAGGAGAGGCTTGACTCAAAGAATTACCTGCAAATCGTCGCTGCTACTAATTTTAAGCAGCGAGTACGTAAAACCGTTGAATACTTTCATGCCGATCGTTTGAATTATGCTGTAGTCGGCACACCAAACCGTTTGGAATATGATCAAGGTTTTTTTGTGAAAAATGGTGATGGTTCTGCTGACGTAAAACCTATTGCACATTTATATAAAACACAGGTCTACGCCTTGGCGCGTTACCTGAAGCTCCCCGAGGAGATCTGTAACGCACAACCCACCACCGACACCTATAGCATGACTCAAGGACAAGACGAATTCTATTATGCACTACCTTACGACAAAATGGATGTTGCTTTACTGGCTTTCAACCGCGGTGAGTCAAGCACCCTCTTGGCAAAGGAGTTGGGGATTGGTCTTGAGCAAGCGGAATTTATTTATCATGATATTCAGGCCAAGCGTAAAACTACCGCTATGTTGCATTGGCCTGGGATTCCAATGGAAACAGTGATGGGTCCAAATAATAAACCACCTGTATTGGGCTAAGGCAGCACGCAGAAAATAATCACGGAACTATCCTGGTTCCCACGCTTCGGTGTCACTGCCCACAGTTAAGCGAAAGTTTTTAAAAGCGGAGTGCAATCGCTTCAGCTATTGCCTGTAAAAACAGCTAAAGCGGTTTTACTCTGGTTGTATCTTAACTGTGGAAAGTGATGTTCTGGCTTGGAAACGATAGGAACCACCTGTATTGGCCTAAGATAAAATTTTAGGGTAAAGATAAGCGGAGACAAATTATGACTATTAAAATAGTGCGTAGAGAATGGTTACTGGTTGTCTTAACCATGCTGTTACTTTTCGGGTGTGAACAATCTAAACAAGAGGAAAAATCGATGATATCAACAACTAAAAACGAAACTCTAGATTGGAAAGCATTTGAACAAAAGAAAGTTGTTTTTGGTCACCAATCGGTGGGAAATAATATTCTCAACGGTGTACAGCGATTGGCAGATCGAGATGGCATTAAGATTGATATTAACGAGCAGCGCTCAGCTCCTAGTGTTAACGGGATTAGTCATTTTCTTATTGGCAAAAACGGTGATCCGAAATCCAAGATTCATGATTTCGCCAGTGCCATTGACGGTGGTGCTGCTCAAGGCGCCGACATTGCCATGATGAAGCTATGTTATGTAGATATCAAACCATCTTCTAATGCTCGGCAGTTGGCGAACGACTACATTAAAAGCCTGGATTTATTATCTGAGAAATACCCGGATATCAGCTTCGTGGCGGTTACCTCGCCATTATATACAGTTCAAACCGGGCTAAAAGCATGGATCAAAAACCTTATAGGCAAACAACCTAGCGGCTATTTAGAAAATGAAAGGCGTTCGGAATTTAATACGCTGCTTCGAGAGCGATATTTTTCCGAAGGGCGTATGTTTGATATTGCCAAGGCTGAATCGAACGGTAAAATTTGTAGGGCAGTCGTGGACGAACGAGAAGTTGAGGTACTGTGTCCCGAGTTTACAAATGATGGCGGACATCTTAATGAACGAGGACAAGAATTTGTGGCCACAGCCTTTATTAACTTTATCAGCTCTTTTAATACCAAACAGATTAAAAGATGAGCCTAGTATCTAAGTACATATTGATGGCCCATCGGCGCCGTTGGCCAGATCGTTCAATTACTTTTGCTTCATGCTTATGGTTACTGGCATGTACCCCTGGTTTAAGATTATTGGTGATACACGCCATGGCTCGCTGGCTACATCTAAAACGAATAGCTGACGGCCGGACGTGGTACTGGCGTATCACTTATAGTCCACTTGTTCTTCTACTTAAGGTAGCAGAAAGGCACACCAACAAAACAGATATTCAAAAAGACTGTGAAATTGAGGGTTACATTTGTTTATCTGATCAGGGACATATAATATTGGGCGCCAAAAAAATTGGTTCCGGGTCAGTGATTGGTGCTCGAGTTACTATCGGTAGGAGTCACGTTAATGGCGGTCGTCCGATTATTGGACGCAATGTGTGGATTGGTTCAGATTGTGTGATTTACGGCGCCATTAGTATCGGTGATGGTGCCACCTTACTGCCGGGTACCGTAATAAGCAAGAACATTCCTGCAAATATAGTAATGCAGGGTAATCCCGCACGCTTAGTATTACAGAATTTTGATAACGCCGAATTACGAGATCTCCAGGATTTGGATGCTATAGAGTATATAAAAACAAAGTGGGATGCTTAAATGTTCGAGAATATTCGTGCCGACTTTATGTGTGAATATCGTAGCAAAAAGGGCAGTCGCTCCATTGATTACTTGCAATGGCTTTTGTTGGATTATGGACTTCAAGCGGTAGTCATATACCGCTTTGGTCGCTGGCTAAATTTTCTACCTAAACACAGCTTGGTCTGGTTGATTACGCTTTTCCTTTACCCCCTATACTGGCTAATGTCAGCGTGGACACGAAATGCTTATGGTATTGATCTTGATCAAAGCGCTGATATTGGACCTGGTTTTCACATCTATCACTTTGGAGGAATTGAGGTAAGAAACTGTCGTATTGGATCGCACTGCAATATTCTACAACAAGTAAAATTAGGATCGGCCAAGACTACAGATAAAACGCTAGTGATTGGTAAAAGTGTTTATATTGGTGCTCATGCACACATATATGCTGATGTTACTATTGGAGATGGTGCCACCATTGGCCCCGGCGCGGTGGTAACTGAAGATATTCCGCCCTATTGCTTGGTATTGGGTAATCCGGGTCGGATCATTCAACGAGATTATGATAATAGTGCGTTGTTATAGAGCAAAACTTCGGACAGTTTTGACATTAGGTACATCACAAATAACAAGCCTGTAGCGGTTTGCCACGCACTTACGAATGGAAACGGATGAAGCAAAAAAACACTGTCTATCCTTGAAGTACATAATAAATCTCCTATACTTAAAGTTAAGTAATTAGATGGGTATGTAGATGGTGATATCAAGAAGCTACAATCCTATAAACGCTTTGCAATTGGCTTAGTTAGGCAACTAGCGATTAAATACCCCAATTGTTGCTTGACTCTGGAAGTTCCGTTTATACACCCTTTGTAGGGCTAACGCTTATAGTCTATCGATAAACTTGTGGGGGTCGGCCTTTGCCTGACTTCCAGATTAATATGCATAGTCAATATTGCGAGTTGCCTTATTTAAGTGCATGTTACCAGGAGTTTTTCAGTATTTGTTTAACTTGGTATTATTTAAGATTTTAAGGGTGATGATAAATGGTAATCACTTTGGTAGCTAGAGCATTAACGGAGAATCATCTCTCGACAGTGCTTATTATAAAATAGCTTTTGAAATATATAGTAAATCACAATTTAAATAAACGTTAGGCCAATAAGAATCCAACTAATAGTGACAATTAAGGAATACGCATGAAATAACTTAGGCATCTTGCTCCCTAGGGCATAGGTATCTACACATGTCATTTCGCCGGGATTACGAACTGTCTAGATACCCAACTCTCCGTGAGAGGTATGGGGTGAGGGTATATAAATTGTCAAGTATTTCATGTAGATTCCTAAGCAGTCATGCTTAAACAGTAAATGCAATTTTTCATTCGATTTAAGGAAAGCTATCATGATTAAAATAGGTGTTATTGGCTATGGTTACTGGGGGCCAAACTTGGTGCGAAATTTTGCAGAAACACCGGGGATGAGTGTGGCAAGTGTGGCTGATCTTGACCCCAAAAAACTCGAAATCGTTCAGAAGCGCTATCCTGGTGTACAGACCACAAATCGTTTTCAGGATTTGCTTGAAAATAAAGATATTGATGCTATTGCGATAGCGACTCCGGTCAGCACCCATTTTGAACTGGGAATGGCAGCTCTCAAAGCAGGCAAGCATTTATGGCTGGAAAAACCGATGGCAGAAACCTCTGAGCAGGCCCGCAAATTGGTTGATGAAGCGGCAAAGCGAAACCTCGTGCTGATCGTTGATCATACGTTTACCTACACAGGTGCGGTGCGCAGGATGGGCGATATGGTAAAGACGGGTGAACTTGGTGATATTCTTTACTACGATTCTACCCGAATCAATCTCGGTTTGTTCCAGCGTGATGTCAATGTTATCTCTGACTTGGCCGTCCATGATTTTTCTATTCTTGATTATCTGTTGGGGGAACAACCGGTGGCATTGTCTGCCGTGGGCATGAACCACTTTCCCCACACCCCCGAGAACTTGGCGTTCATCACACTGTTCTATGACTCAGGGATGATTGCGCATATCAATACGAACTGGCTGGCACCGGTGAAGGTACGTCAGATTCTTATCGGCGGCAGCAAGAAAATGATCATCTATGACGACGTGGAGCCGAGCGAAAAGATCAAGGTTTACGACAAGGGCATCAGTTTTACCGAGGACGCAAAGGAGATCTATGAAATGCGGGTTGGCTACCGCACCGGCGACATGTGGGCACCAAAACTGGACTTTACCGAAGCGTTACGCGTCGAGGGAGAACATTTTGTCGATTGTATCGAAAACAACAAGGCACCACTGACTGACGGTTTGCTGGGTCTACGCGTCGTAAAATTAATCGAGGCCGCGACTCGTTCAATGAATGAGCGGGGACGTTGCGTCGAACTTAACGGCATTCACATGCATAAAGGCATACACATGAATCAAGGCAGGGAAGTAGCATGATACCGTTTGTCGATCTCAAAGCACAGTACACGGGCATTAAGGATGAAGTTAATGCGGCTATCCTGAACGTATTGGAAACCTGTCAGTTTACCTTGGGAGCCGAGGTGGCCGCTTTCGAAGACGAGTTCGCCAGCTATTGTCAGGCTCAATACGGGATTGGCGTAAACACCGGAACCAGTGCTTTACACCTTGCCCTGCTCGCGGCCGGAATTGGTGCCAATGATGAGGTAATTACCGTTCCCTTTACCTTTGTGGCAACGGTAGCGGCGATTTACTACACCGGAGCCAAACCGGTATTTGTGGACATTGATCCACGTACCTTCACGATTGACGTAAAAGCTATCGAAAGCGCCATAACCGACAAAACCAAAGCCATTATCCCCGTGCATCTTTACGGACAGCCTGCGGACATGGATCCTATTTTGGAAATCGCCAAGCGACATGGTTTGGTGGTGATTGAAGATGCCGCCCAAGCCCACGGTGCGGAGTATAAAGGCAGACGAGTCGGCAGTATAGGTGACATGGGCTGCTTTAGTTTTTACCCGGGCAAAAATCTTGGCGCTTACGGTGAAGGCGGCATGGTAGTAACCAACAATGCCGAATATACCCGCACCATCCGTATGTTGCGTGACTGGGGTGCAGAGCAAAAATATCAGCATGTGCTCAAGGGCTACAACTATCGCCTTGAAGGCATTCAAGGTGCTGTGCTCAGAGTTAAACTGCGCCATCTGGAAGCCTGGACTGAAGCACGGCGAACGGTCGCTGCATCTTACAACGAGTTGTTGGCTGATAGCGACGTACAAACACCAAAAGCAATGTCTTATTCACGGCATGTGTATCATATCTATGCGATCCGAACGCAGCAGCGAAGTGAATGGCAACAAGCGTTGCAAGCTAAAGGGATTCAAACCGGTATCCATTATCCGATTCCCGTGCATTTGCTGCCTGCCTATGCTGATTTGGGTTATACCAAAGGCGATTTTCCACATTCCGAGCAGGCAGCTGATGAAGTGCTTTCGTTGCCCATGTTTCCTGAGTTAAGCAGGGAGCAGTGTGAGAAAGTGTGTGAGGCTGTAATGATACTTGCAAACCAACAGTTCGTAGAGCTTATCTAAACTTAGACTTGGAGAAATAGTAATGCCTAATCATAAAGTGAAACATATTTCAGCTTTATTTATGCTGTTGTCATTACTTTTCATACTGACATTTCAATCGGCGAATGCAGCGTCATTCTCGATTTGGCCCGGTTCAGTTACTCCCGGATTTTCCTACGACAACCCGAGTCCCATTGAACTTGGCCTTAAGTTTCGTTCCGATATTAACGGAAATGTTACTGGAGTTCGTTTCTTCAAAGCTACCGGGGCAACGGGGACACACATAGGGCGCTTATGGACGACCAGCGGCGTTAAACTGGCGGAAGTGATTTTTGCCAACGAGAGCGCCTCCGGATGGCAGACGGCCACATTTTCAACGCCTGTGGCTATTCAGGCCGGCTCGACCTATATTATTTCCTATTACGTTGCGGATGGCAATCGGCGCTTTACCTACTCCTCGAACTATTTCGCCACCGCCGGAGTTGATACGGCTCCCTTACACGGGCTGCAAGCCGGTGTGGACGGACCTAATAGTGTGTATAGCGACACAGGTGGGTTTTTTAACCAAACATTTAACTCTAGCAATTACTGGGTTGATGTTATCTTTGAAAATGTTGCCGATACGATTCCGCCTACTGTCAACGCTGTCGTCCCAGCCAACAGTGCGTCAAATGTCTCAATTTCCGGGAATGTCAATGTGATCTTTAGCGAGGCGATGAATGCCGGCACGATCAATGCGAGTACTGTTACATTAAAGGATGCCTCAAACCAGATTGTCCCAGCCACGGTTAGCTATAATTCAGGCACCTTTACGGCTACTCTGGTTCCAGCGTCGGCTCTGAATCCATTGACCAACTACACTCTCCTTGTGCCAGCGGTTGGGGTTACGGATTTGGCGGGAAATGGTCTGGCCGCCAATTACTCATCAATCTTTATCACAGGAGCATTGGCTCCGGCAACCTATTCGATTTGGTCTGGTTCCGCCGTTACTCCCGGCTTTTCCTACGACAATCCTAACCCCATTGAATTAGGCCTCAAGTTTCGCGCTGATACCAACGGAAATGTCACAGGAGTTCGTTTCAGCAAGGCTTCCGGGGCAACGGGGACACACATAGGGCGCTTATGGACGACCGGCGGTGTTAAACTGGCGGAAGTGATTTTTGCCAACGAGAGCGCCTCCGGATGGCAGACGGCTACATTTTCAACGCCTGTGGCTATTCAGGCCGGCACGACCTATATCATTTCCTATTACGTTGCGGATGGCAATCGGCGCTTTACCTACTCCTCAAACTATTTCGCCACCGCCGGAGTTGATACGGCTCCCTTACACGGGTTGCAAGCCGGTGTGGACGGACCTAATAGTGTGTATAGCGACACTGGTGGGTTTTTTAACCAAACCTTTAACTCTAGCAACTATTGGGTTGATGTTATCTTTGCAAATGTTGCAGATACGACTGCGCCTACTGTCAACGCTGTCGTCCCAGCCAACAGTGCGTCAAATGTCTCAATTTCCGGCAATGTTAATGTGATCTTTAGCAAGGCGATGAATGCCGGCACGATCAATGCCAGTACTGTTACATTAAAAGATGCCTCAAACCAGATTGTCCCTGTCACGGTTAGCTATAATTCAAGCACCTTTACGGCTACTCTGGTTCCAGTATCGGCTCTGAATCCATTGACCAACTATACTCTCCTTTTGCCGGCGGGTGGGGTTACGGATTTGGCGGGCAATGTTCTGGCCGCCAATTACTCATCAATCTTTATGACGGAAACATTGACTCCGGCAACCTATTCGATCTGGTCTGGTTTCGCTGTTACCCCCGGCTTTTCCTTCGACAATCCTAACCCCATTGAATTAGGCCTCAAGTTTCGCGCTGACACCAACGGAAATGTCACAGGAGTTCGTTTCTTAAAGGCTTCCGGGGCAACGGGCACACACATAGGACGCTTATGGACGACCGGCGGCGTTAAACTGGCGGAAGTGATTTTTGCCAACGAGAGCGCCTCCGGATGGCAGACGGCTACATTTTCAACGCCTGTGGCTATTCAGGCCGGCACGACCTATATCATTTCCTATTACGTTGCGGATGGGAATAGGCGCTTTACCTACACCTCGGACTATTTCGCCACCACCGGAGTTGACACTCCTCCCATACACGCGCTGCAAGCCGCTGTGGATGGGGCCAACGGGGTGTATAGTGAGACAGGTGGATTCTTTAATAAATCCTACCGTTCCAGCAACTACTGGGTCGATGTTATCGTAAGCCCACTGTTAGCGAATGACATCACTCCCCCAAGAGTACAATCCATAAAACCCGTTGATGGCTCGTCTAACCTCCGGGTTGCCACCAATGCGACAGTTTATTTTAGCGAACCAATTGACTTGGCAACGATTAGTGCAGCGACAATCCAGCTAATCGATAATTTTGGTAATCCAGTGCCTGCAACGATCACCTACGCTAGCACCAACCTCAGTGCCACGCTAGCCCCAATCCAGAATCTTAGTAATTCGATGGCCTACACTGTTAAGGTGAAAGGGGGAGCAAATGGAATCAAAGACCTTTCAGGCAATGCCTTACTCTCAGATTATACTTGGTCGTTCAGTACTGTTGGGAAGCGACCTCCGGTTGACCAGGCGCCAGGGGGGCCGATTCTGGTTATCTCAAACTCGGCAGATCTCTATACGCGCTATTATGTTGAAATCCTCCGCACCGAAGGGTTCAATGAATTTGATGTGGCCAATATCTCGCAAGTGACGCAGAATTCCCTCGCTAATTACGACGTTGTGATTCTTGGGGGAATGGCGCTAACGCAGACTCAAGTGACAATGCTTACGAATTGGGTCCATAACGGCGGTAACTTAATCGCCATGCGCCCCGACAAGCAGTTACAAGGGCTGCTTGGCTTGAAAGATGCGTCTTCTACATTGTCTCAAGGCTATCTGTCGATTGATGTTTCCACCAGTCCGGGGGTAGGGATTACAGGTCAAACACTCCAGTTCCACGGCACAGCCGACCAATACAACTTGAATGGCGCATCCGCATTGGCAACTCTGTATTCAAATGCGACTACTCAAACCGGCTATCCTGCCGTTACCCTACAAGGTGTTGGATTGAACGGCGGGCAGGCGGCTGCTTTTACGTTCGACTTGGCGCGCTCGATCATTTATACGCATCAGGGCAATCCCGCCTGGCAAATTAATCATGTAAACCCACTTCAATCATACGGAACTGCACTAGACTTGTTCTATGATTCGACTACTCCATGGGTTGATTTTAACCGAATTTCGATTCCTCAGGCGGACGAGCAGCAACGTTTCCTCGCGAACCTGATTCTCTCCATGAATTCGGATAAAAAACCTCTGCCTCGTTTTTGGTATTTTCCCAAAGGCAAAAAAGCTGTATTAGTTCTGACCGGCGATGACCATAATACCAGGCAGGCCGGTCTCAATGGAGATACCAGTCAATTCTTCAACCGACATGAAGCGCAGAGCCCAATCGGATGTTCAGTTGCCGATTGGGAGTGTGTCAGAAGTAGTTCTTACTTGTCACCTGAAGACTTGTCTTTATTCGTTATACCTGACGGCGAAATAGCCAGTTATAACGCGAAAGGCTTTGAAGTAGGTCTCCACTCAGATGCAGCCTTGGCTTCGGGTGGAGGATGGTGTGGCACTTGGCCATCGAACATGGCGGTAAAGTATTTCAATCAAATTGATAGTTTTATGCGCTATTACGCAAGCATCCCGGTACAAGGCAGTATACGTTCTCATTGTTACTCATGGTTTGGATATACTGGTGACAGTTCTTGGCATGGATATAGCGGTGAGCCTGAAGTTGAAGCGAATTTAGGTATCCACTTGGACACTAATATTGGTTACGGTCCATTAAGCTGGGCGACTACCAACCCAAGCTATCAGATGGGTTCAGCGATGATGATGCGTTCTGCGCAGGTCGATATAAACGGTACGATGACTGCGTTCCTTGATATCTACAATGCCGGTACCCAGATAACAGATGACAATGGGCAGGGTGCAAGTGCTATCCGTACTATTGTCAATTCGTTCCTTGATGCCGCGAATGGAACGTTGGGTTTTTACGGTGGGATTGTTGTTAATATGCATTCGGATAATTATTACGGATGGTCGTATGACGGTTCGGATCAGGTGGTTGCCTCTGCCCAAGCTCATGGAGTTCCAATAGTTTCTGGTCGACAGATGACCGACTGGTTGGATGGCCGTAATAGCTCATCATTCAGCTCGATCATTTGGAATGGAACAACACTAAGCTTCACTATTAACGCTGATTCCCGCGCACGGAATTTACAGGCCATGCTCCCAACGAAATTCGGGAGCACTATTTTGAGCGGGATTATGCAAAATGGGATTCCTATTAAATATTCGATACAGATAATCAAAGGGATAGAGTATGCGTTTTTTCAAGCTACGCCCGGTTTGTACACGGCGACCTATTGATGTTGTGGGAAGTACATGCCTCTGCAAGAGAGACGCTACGCAGTTAGGTCTGACTTTAGCTTTTTATCCTTGCTTTATTCACATTGAGACAAATTATGAAATATTTTAAACCTTTACAGGATTTGACCTTATTTGGAAAGCAACAGCCGGCGTTCGCAGAACCTCTTCACGTCGGTCGGCCGAATATGGGTAGTCGGGAAGCATTTCTGGAGTATGTGAATGAAATTTTCGACCGGCGCTGGTTGACCAATAACGGGCCTCTTGTACAGGAGTTTGAACGAAAGATTGCAGATTTGATCGGCGTTAAACATTGCATAGCAATGTGCAACGGTACTATTGCTTTGGAGATTGCGACCCGAGCGCTGGAATTAAAAGGTGAAGTTATCATGCCTTCATATACCTTTATTGCGACGGCACATGCACTGCAATGGCAGGAGATTACTCCCGTGTTTGCGGATGTCGATCCGAAAACCCATAATATTGATCCCGATGCGGTGCGTAGAATGATCACTCCACGTACTACCGGGATTGTCGGTGTACATTTGTGGGGGCGTAGTGCTCCGGTTGAAGCACTTCAGGCGATTGCCGACGAGCACGGATTGAAACTTATGTTTGATGCGGCTCATGCTTTCAATTGTTCTCATAACGGGCAAATGATCGGAAGCTTTGGTGAGTGTGAGATATTTAGTTTTCACGCGACCAAGTTTTTCAATACGTTCGAGGGCGGTGCAGTGGTCACTAATAATGATGAGCTCGCCCGAAAAATGCGCTTGATGAAGAACTTTGGATTTTCGGGAAATGATAATGTTATCTACCCAGGTACCAATGGGAAGATGTCAGAGATTTCAGCCGCGATGGGTTTGGTTAATTTTGATCACATCGGTGAATTTGTCGAGGCCAACCGCCGCAATCATGCACAGTATTCACAGCGACTTAATGCACTTAAAGGATTGTCGGTGCTGGCTTATGATGACCGTGAGCACAATAATTACCAGTATGTAGTCGTTGAGGTGTTGGAAGATTTTCCAGTTAGCAGGGATGAGATTATTTGCGCGCTTCAAGCGGAGAATGTGCTGGCAAGACGATACTTCTGGCCCGGCTGTCATAACATGCTGCCCTACCGGGCATTTTATCCTCATGCGGGTATGTTGCTTCCCAATACCACTACGGTAGCGGATAGGGTGATTGTATTACCGACAGGTTCAAGTCTCGGAGAAAATCAGATTGAAATAATATCAGATATTTTTGAGATTCTTTCACGATCGAATGAGTTTGAAGCTCATGTTGATAGACAATACGCGAGAAATTTTCAATGAGCTTCTATAATCCTGATGAGCTGCAAAAGATGGGTTTTTTGTCTGTGGGTACAAATGTGCGGCTTTCAAGTAAAGCTTCGATTTATGGCGCATCTCGAATCTCGCTAGGCTCACATAGTCGTATAGATGATTTCTGTGTTTTGTCGGCTGGAGATGGTGGTATAGATATCGGTCGGAATGTCCATGTCGCGGTCATGAGTTCACTGATTGGGAAGGGGCCTATAACTATCGGTGATTTTTGCAATATCTCTAGTAGGGTAAGTATTTATTCATCAAGTGACAATTACAGTGGTGATTTTTTAACGAACCCTACGGTTCCCGAAGAATTTACCAATGTGGATCATCGAGGAGTAACCCTGAAACGGCATGTCATTATTGGGTCGGGAACAATAATTCTGCCAAGTGTCATTATTAATGAGGGAACTGCTGTCGGAGCGTTGAGCTTGGTGTCGAAAGATTTAGAACCTTATAGTATTTATGCAGGAAACCCGATAAAGCGTTTGAATTCTAGAAGTAAGCGGCTTTTTGAATTGGAAAAGCTCTATCTGGATTCTGAGCAATTCAACAAAGAAATCTAAAATCTGCATTTTCAAAAACATATATTATCAATATATTCGTTCCTTTTTAACAGCCTCTTATACGGTTTATTCTTGCTATTTTTGATCTCTTTATACCTATTTATCGCATTGAAAAATAAGTATTAACAGTCATCTTTTTTTGTAATCAATCCTATGACGCATATCGTATTAAATTATAAGGAATTAACCTCGCACATAAAATGTGTCCATTACCAAGGTAATAGTTTATGGATATACATCGTGTTACTTGATAAGGAATGGGCAGCACGGATTGAATTTATCAAGACTATACTGCAAGGGCTTCCTCAATCAAATCACGTTATAGCTATATCTCACAGATTTATAGCTTAGATTCCTGGATGTATCCAATGATTGTAACGATAATGCAGCCTTATTTTTTTCTTTATATTGGTTACTTTAAACATTTAGAATGTAGTGATATTTTTGTTGTATATGATGATGTTCAATATATTAAAAATGGATGGGTCAATAGGAACCGTATCTTGATAGAAAAAATCCATCTTGGTTGACGTTTCCCATTCGGAAATAATCTCATCATTTTCTTATAAACCAACGATATTATGTCGAAGATCAATATTATAAACAAAAAATAGTCCAGAAAATAGCCTATACTTATCATCGTGCACCCTATTTCGAAGAAATATATCCTCTTATTTTGGAGATAATGAACTGCGACTCAAACAATAATAGTGAATTTAACACTAATCTTATTAAATGTTTGAGAGATTACTTGAAAATTGAATGCCAAATTTTATTATCTTCTGAACTGGAAAAAGACAATTTATTAAAAGGCTCTGATCAAGTTATACAAATCAATCGTATTTTGGGATCAAGTCACTATGTAAATTTAATGGGTGGCGCTAACCTGTATAAAGAATCTCAGTTTACTGAGTGCGGACTCGAATTAAGCTTTATTCAATCTGTCGATAATGTGTGCTCTCATTTTTCTGAACCTTTTTGTTGTTATCTTTCTATTATTGATACGTTAATGTTGTACCCGCTAGATGAAATTAGAAGTTTGATTAAAAATTATTGCCTAATAAAGCAAGATAGCGTGCTTTAACAAGATGAAGTTGAAATAAATATAAAAAATATGGAGAAGTGTAGTGTCAATAATAACTTTCAAAAGTGTAGTCGTGAAAAAGTTATTTAACATTTTCAAAAAACAAGATTATCTGTTATTTACCAACACACCAGTAATGGATTTTTTTATGTTTAAATACGATTTATTTGGTAAAAAACCTATTTACCATTTTGTTAAAAGACTTTTGGCCACCTACTTAGTACCAATTTACAACAAAAACTCACTTGTGATGCGAGCACTGGATTCGATTTTCTATCAGACAATTCGAGACTTCGAATTCTTAGTCAATGGATCAACTAACGACGGCCCTGATTGTTCAAAATACTCTACAACGATGATCGTTGGTTTGCCGATCTTCTTTGAATACTTATCGGACTTGAACTGCGAGGTGAGGTCAGTAAGAACATTGAAATACTATTATACAATGTAGGAAAAATAATGAATTTTCTGGCAGTCAAAAAATGCATTCGAAAGCAAATTAAGTCATGAACGTCTTGCTCACATGCGTCGGAAGGCGTAGTTATTTGGTCAGTTACTTTCGGGAAGCTTTGCGTGGGAGAGGACGTGTAATAGTAACGAATACGCATGCGGATACGTCCGGGATGAACGAGGCCGATGTGGCGATTATCGTCCCGCCTTCGCAGGACCCATCATATATAAATGTTATTGAGGACATCTGTCGGCACTACGATGTGGGCATGTTGTGTTCATTACACGATATCGATGTTTTTGTACTGGCGCAACATCGGAATAGATTGGTTGGCGCTGGTGTGATTCCGATTCTGCCTGATCCCGAATGGGCAAGGATATGCCTGGACAAGTACGAGTGTGGTTTGAAATTGAGAGAGTCTGGGTTGGAGGTACCGTGGACAAGCATTTCTTTGGAGGAAACCAAGGAGGCTCTGGACAAAAACCTGGTTAGGTTCCCTTTAATGTTGAAGCCGCGCATGGGCTTCGGTTCCTTGCACCAACATCCGTGCTGTAGTTTAGCTGATCTTGAGGTGCTGCATCGGCAAATATGCGATGAACTTGAACGATCGATTGTTCATCAGTTTCTGCCTGGGCTCAGCGATACGTCTGTTCTCATTCAGGAGTTTATTGATGGCAAGGAGTACCGTTTAAACTTGGTGAACGACCTAGAAGGGCAATATGCGACACACTTTGCCTGTGAGGTGCATGCGATGCGAACTGGCGAATCTGATGTTGCAACGACGGTAGATCCGGATTTTTTTGGTGATATTCCCATCCGCCTGAGTCAGTTGACGCGACATCCCGGCATCTTTGGAATTGACATTATGATACACGACGGCGTGCCGAAGATAATCGATATCAACCCCCGATTCACCGGGGAATATCCCTTCATGCACCTAGCTGGGGCAAACATACCTGCAGCACTCCTCGCGTGGGCTTGGGGAGAGGAACCCGAGTCGGAATGGCTTAAACCCGAGGTCGGTATTCGTGGCTACAAGAAACTGGTTCCTGTACGAGTAATAGAGCCTATTGCCACATCCTTCGAACTGACAAAGCTTCCCGGCGAGTCCGCTGTTCGAAAATGCTAGCTGCCATGTTTTATGTTTTCATTAGTTTGGTTGGTTCTCCATTGAAAAGGGTGAAATCGAGGAGTCGGCAGATGTTGGAATTAGAAAAACTCTTTTCAAGTATGGAGGGGATGCATGTCCTTAACTCATAAATCTCTAATAGCGGTATTTTGGAGCGGTGCCGATGTATTCATGCGTCAAGGACTGCAGTTCTTCGTTTCAATTCTGCTGGCGCGGTTGCTCTCGCCGGAGGATTTTGGCGTGATCGCCATGCTTTATGTTTTCATCGGCGTGGCTGGTGTGTTCGTCGATAGTGGTTTCAGTTCTGCTCTGATTCAGTGCCAGGACACCACGGCCACCGACGAATCCACCGTTTTTTTCTTCAATTTGGCCATGGGTGCGATGGTGGCAATCGTCCTATGCGTGGCGGCTCCGTGGATTGCGATATTTTTCGGGTTGCCCATCTTGCAAGGTCTAAGCTATGTGATGGCGCTGAATCTTTTTATTGGAGCCTTTGGCTCGATTCACGGCACTTTACTGACCAAGGCGTTGAATTTCAAAGTGACCATGAAGGTGGGGGGCGTGGCGACGCTATTTTCTGGGGTGCTTGCCATCGTGCTGGCGTGGCGAGGGTTTGGCGTTTGGAGTCTGGCTTGGCAACAGTTAATGTCCTCATTGATTACGGTTGTATTACTGTGGTGTTGGCATCCGTGGCGTCCGCGTTTGACGTTCAACGTGCTCTCTCTGCGACGATTATTCCGATTTGGTGGCTTTCTGATGATTTCCGGTCTGCTAGACACCCTTTATACACGTATGTACGTCGTGCTGATAGGCAAGCTGTTTACGACACGGGATCTCGGTTTCTATACCCGCGCTGAGAGTACACAGCAATTACCGTTGGGTATTCTGACAAATGTGCTGAGTCGGGTAGCTTTCCCAGTGTTCTCTGCAGCCGCGACGGATCCAGACAAACTGGCCCGTGGATTGCGCAAAGCGCTCATGATCATCATGTTGCTCAACATACCGACCATGCTGGGGTTGGCCGTGGTGGCGGAGCCGTTGGTCGTAACACTGTTTGGTGCCAAGTGGTTACCCTCCGTGCCGTTCTTGCAGGTGCTTTGCCTTGCGGGCGTTTTGTGGCCACTGCATGTTATCAATCTCAATGCACTGATGGCTCAGGGGCGCTCCGACCTGTTCTTTCGCATCGAGATCATAAAAAAATGCGTCGGCGTGTTTTTTCTCGTGCTGGCCAGTCAGCACAGTGTCATGGCGATTGCGTGGGCCCGAGTATTTGCCGGCGTGTTTGCGTTCTTCATCAACGCGCATTATAGCGGAGTGCTGCTCAGTTACGGCCCTTGGCGTCAATTGCGGGATATAACGCCCGTTGGCTTGGTTGCGATGTCAATGGCTGTCAGTGTCTGGTTCATCGGCCAGTTGCTGCATTGGACAACTACTTCCGAGTTGGTTAGCCAGTTACAGCATTGGTCGCCTTTAGTTGAGTTGGTTAGCCAGTTACAGCATTGGTCGCCTTTAGTTGAGTTGGTTAGCCAGTTACAGCATTGGTCGACTTTAGTTGAGTTGGTTAGCCAGTTACAGCATTGGTCACCTGTAGTCAAGTTGGTTGACCAGTTGTGGTATTGGCCACCTGCCGCCCAGTTGGCTGCGCTATCAGTTTTGGGAGCCATGTTTTACATCACGGCCTGCCGCTTATTGCGGTTAGCGGCTTTTGATGAACTTTTTACAATAATAGGGCGACGGAGTTTATTGCGCCCCGCACCTATGAAGGTATAAGCATGAATCCAAGAAAAAAATCCGACACCCTTAACGTGCAGTATGAGGTCGCCGATCCGGCGGTGATGGCTATAATGCCAGTGGTTAGCGTGAAGATGATCACCTATAACCATGGGCACTATCTGGCCGAGGCTATTGAGGGCGTAATCGCGCAGCAGACCGATTTCCCCATTGAGTTGGTCATCGCCGAGGATTGTTCCACCGATAACACGCGCGAGATTGCCTTGGATTACCAACGCCTTTATCCGAAATTGATTCGGGTAATTTATTCGGATCATAATGTGGGAATGATGGTCAATAGCAAGAGAGCCATGGCGGCATGTCGTGGCGAATTTATCGCCTATTGCGAGGGGGATGATTATTGGATTGATCCAAACAAACTGCGCGAACAAGTGGCTGTGCTTAAGAGGTTTAATAATATCGACATCACTTTTCATAGTTGTTATCTTAAATATGAAAAACAACAAAAAGAAATACTCTCTAATGTTCAATCTCCAACCGATAAGGTATTTACCTTGTCAGAAGTGATCGCTGGTGATGGCGGTTTTATGCCTTCAGCAAGTCTCTTGGTTCGTCGAAGCTTGTTAGTGTCAATTCAAGATTGGTTTGATGCAACGATGCCACCTGTGGGCGACTATTTTATACAGGTCTTTGGTTCACAACGAGGGGGTGCCTTCTATATGAACAAACCAATGAGTGTTTATCGTACAGAAGTGAATGAATCCTGGTCAGAAACAACAAGTCGGTTACATGGGGCAGTCGAATTTGAAAAAAGATTTTTTTCTGCGGTTAAGGAACTAGAATATTTAATTCCTGGACAAGAAATTGTATTTCATCATCTCATTGTTACCCATTGTTCATTAAGATTTATATCGGCAACAAATGAAAGCTTTATACAAATAAAAGAGTTATTGCTTCCAGTGCTCAAAGAGCTTTATGAATCTAAAACAATTGTCAGGCACAGCAGTTGCTCTGATCGGATGGAATTAGAGTATTTATTAAAACTTGCAGTTGATAGAGGGAAAACGAGGGAAACAGACGATCAGACATGCGGACTATATCGTCAATTAGCGAGGGTAGCGAAATCTCTCTTTGATTATGGAGCAATAATTCCGAGTGTGATTTATACGAATTGGTTTGGGTCAAATGACTATGAAAGGACGATAGCCAAGTGGAAAATGGAAGCGCAACGAAGTTATTTAATTGCCAGATACAAGCGTCTTTGCAGATTGGCAATCGGAAAATAAGATAATTTTTTATAAGGTCCTTACTTATGGAACAAAACACTAAAACACTAGCTGATTATGTAGACTTGGTAACTCGGCGCAAGTATTACATCTTAATAACCTGGGTGCTTGTTAGTCTGGTATCGGTAATTGTTGCGTATAATTTACCCAAAATTTATCGCTCAACGGCAACGATTTTGATTGAAGCGCCTATTTCGACTAAAGTTGTTGAATCGTCCGTATCGCAATTTGCCGAGGAACAGATTCAAGCAATTTCTCAACGAGTCATGACCAACAATAATGTACTTTCGATTATTGAAACGCATGGCCTTTACAAGGATGCCAAAGATGATTTTAATCATATCAAGCAGGAGTCTACGAGATTCGAGCAAGCGGAATTGTTCAGAAATAATACTGAGGTTAAGTTGGCCAAATCTCCTTTAACAGCAGGTCCGACTCATTCCGGAATGGCTGAAGTTGCTTTTGATATTTCATTTAGCGATAAAGAAGCCACTAAGGCACAAGAGATAGCGAGTAAGTTGACTACTTTATTTATTGAGCAAAATGACAAGGCACGAACTCAGCGTGCTGATAAAGCAACTGATTTCCTTATGGAGGAGTCTGACAAACTAAACATGGAGCTTCAGACAATTGATGCCAAAATTGCGCAATACAAGCAACAAAATAACTTTAGTTTGCCAGAGCAAGTTCAAGGTAATTTGGCAGCGATAGATCGTACTGAGAACGAATTAAGAGATACGGATAACCAGATACGCACGACTAAGGAAAGCATTGCTTTTTTAGCAGCGGAATTGGCTAGAGCGCAACAAGACTTACCTGGCAGTCTCGATAACAAGATACCACAGAACAGAGATGACGCTTTAAGGATCATGCGGGCGCAATACCTTAAATTTTCAAGTATTTATTCACCTTCACATCCGTCGGTGCTTCGCCTTAAACGTGAAATAAATGCGTTAGACCCTGCCTTTGAAGGTCAACCAGACACGGAAGACTTAGTCAAACAATTGGCAGAGGCTAAAAGCGAACTTAAAGTTCTGAAAGAAACGTATGCCGATAATCATCCGGATGTAACCCAGCGAAGAAAGCAAATTGATAAGCTGGAACAACAATTGAAAAAAACACCGCAGCGCTCTCAGCAAGAGCAAGAGGCGGCATCCTTGCATACTACTAATCCGGCTTACTTCGGTGTAGAGCAACAATATAAAAGCAGTCAATTAGAACTTAGCTTATTAAAGGAGAAGCAGGATTATTTGAAAGCAAAACTTGAAAAAACTCAAACTATCCTCTTGCAGGCTCCTCAAATTGAAATGGGTTATACCGATTTAATCAGAGAACGGGATAATGCCATAAAAAAATACACCGAGCTTAAAGAAAAATGGCTGGATGCCAAACTGGTCCAAACAATGGAGCAGCAACAACAGGGACAAACGCTGACCATCATCGAACAACCTGCGCTTCCTTCGCATCCGGAAAAAGCGATCAGAAGATATGTAGCCATAGGCGGTTTTTTTACGGGCCTTATAGCCGGTCTTGCGGTTGCTTTTTTTGTCGAGTTTATGGAACCTGGAATTAGGGGGTATCGGGCAATAAGCCAAGTCACCGGTCTGATGCCCTTAGTGGTAGTTCCTTTCATCGAAGCCCCATCCGAGTTGGAAAAGAGACTCGTTAAGCAGGAACAAACGAGGAAAATCATCGTCTGGTCCGGCGTAACCTTAATTTTTCTAGCTACCGTTGTCATAAGCCTCTACTCCATTCCGTTAGCGGGAACATTTTTTAAGAGTAATTAATGATTAATCATACCGATAAGCATCCGCTCGACGCGATCTGCTACACCAAAACCAAAACGATTAACCTTGATCCGGAAGTGCTGCGGAATAATCGGGTTATTATGGGGCTTTACAACGATCCACGCGCTGATATATTTCGTGTACTGCGAACCAATGTCATCAGGCAGCTTCGGGAGAATAACTGGAACAGCTTTGCCATAACAAGCGCGACGTTAGGTGCAGGAAAAACGTTTATATCGGTAAATCTCGCGATTGCCATAGCGATGGAGGGAAATCAAAGTGTTCTCTTGGTTGATGCTGATCTCAAACGTCCAGCTGTGGGTAACTATCTTGATCTCAAGTTGGAAGCTGGGCTTTTCGATTACTTGAATGGGAATATATCTTTAGAAGATATATTAATCAATCCTGGTATTGAGCGTTTGGTTATATTACCCGGGAGACATTCAAACAATAATACATCGGAATTAATTTCATCCAGAAAAATGGTTAATCTTATCAAGGAGATCAAATCGCGCTATGAATCGCGAATAATTATTTTCGACCTCCCCCCACTTTTTGCAGCGGACGATGCGCTGTTGTTTATGCCGCATATCGATGCAGCTTTACTTGTAGTAGAGGACGGAAAAAACACATCCGATGAGTTGCAACATTCCATGCATATTCTGGAGCAGACAAACCTGCTTGGCTTGGTTGTGAATAAGTCAAGACAGCCAATACCAACTTATCAGTATGGATATGAATACGCGCGTGACTAAAGTCCAGAAAATGATAGTGCTTACAATACTCTTAATGAATAAAGGGCAGAACTGAAGTGAGTCGGTGCTTGGATTCTAATAATCTGTATCTTAATAGAACGCGACAAACTTAAAAAATTAACGTAATGAGCTATCTGATAATCGGGAATTAATAGATGAAAAAGAAAAAAATCCTTTTGCTAGGCGCAACATTTAACACTGACAATATGGGAGTTGGGGCGTTGGCGGACGGAGCACTTACAATTTTAATGAAAAAATACACTGATGTTGAGCTCTACTTTTTGGATTATGGCAAAGAATCGGTAACGACCAACATTGATTTTAAAGGCAAAAATATTTTAGTACCTTTAGTCAATCTACGGTTTTCATGGAAAATATTTCTTTCAAATAATGTCGCATATTTATTTGTTATGGCAATTCTTATAAAGTTCGTTGGTAAGAATTTGGGTAAGAAATTAATTGAAAAAAATCCTTGGATGAAAATTATCAGTGAAGCTGATTTTGCCGTCGCTGTATCAGGTGGTGATAGTTTTAGCGACATTTATGGGTTAAGTCGCTTTTTTTATGTGTCCTTACCTCAACTGATTCTCACCATCATGGGCAAGCGGCTAATTTTTTTACCTCAGACCATAGGCCCTTTAAAAGGTAGGCTATCAAAAGCGATAGCAAAATTTCTTATGGGACGAGCTGAAGTCATATACTCCAGAGATATTGAAGGTGTTCACGAGGCAAAGTTGCTACTCAATCTTAAAGATAATGATTCCAAAGTTCGATTTTGTTATGACATGGGATTTGTAGTTGAACCGCGCAGACCGAAGCATATTGATTTAATAGGTATTAATGAGAAAGATCTCGCGCTCGCTACTAGACCATTAATTGGCTTAAATGTAAGTGGACTTCTACTTCTTGGCGGTTATAACAAGAATAATATGTTTAATCTTAAAGTTGACTATCAAGAGCTTATTGATCGCATAATCAAAACTTTAATTGAGATAAATCAAGCGAATATTCTTCTTGTCCCTCATGTTTTTGGTAAACACGAAGAAAGCGATAGTCTTGCTGTTTCTACAATATACGAGCGTTTAAAAGACAGATACCCTGACAGGCTTTTTTGTGTGCGTGGTTTATATGATCAAAACGAAATCAAGTACATAATTGGCCGCTGTGATTTCTTTATTGGCTCCCGTATGCATGCTTGTATTGGTGCCCTTTCACAATCTATTCCAGCAATTGGAATTAGTTATAGTCGGAAATTTTTCGGTGTATTTGAAAGCATTGGTGTCGGATATCTTATTGCTGATCCACGAGAACTGACAATAGACGAAACGTTAAACGTAATTGAGAAAGCCTTTATGGACCGGAAAGAAATCAAAAAACACCTATTAAATGAAATGCCAGAAATAAAAGAAAAAATTTTGAATCTATTTAATGAAATCGAGTAATTGTAATGGTCGCGAAATTTGACAACAGTAAATTTTCAGACATATCAGATGTCGTAAAGTGGCGCCTTTGTCTTGGCTGCGGTGCTTGTGAATACGCATGTCCTGAAAAAAAAATAAAACTCATCGATTTCATAGATCAAGGAATAAGACCTGTGGTACTTCCTATTGGAGATTGTAGTAGCTGTTCTGATTGCGTTACTGTTTGTCCTGGTGTAGGGATGTCACATGATCCTATGATGAAGACAGCAGAAGGAGTAATTAACATGCTGACTGAAGGCTGGGGGCCGGTATTGGAAATATGGGAAGGCCATGCTACTGACAAAGCAATACGTTTTGATGGGTCATCGGGAGGATTAACGAGTGCTTTAGCGCTCTATTGTATTGAAAAAGAAGGAATGAGGGGTGTTGTTCACGTTGGAAGTGATAGTGAGGAGCGACACAAAAATAAAAGTACTTTTAGTCGAACACGTGAAGAGTTATTAGCATCTACAGGTTCGCGATATTCTCCCGCCTCTCCCTGTGATCTTTTTCAAGCAATCGAAGATGCTGACGGGGCTTGTGTGTTCATTGGTAAACCTTGTGATGTAGAAGGTCTACGCAAAACGCAGGCTATCCGTTCTAATTTAAGTAAAAATGTTGGTGTTGCGATAGGAATCTTTTGCGCTGGCACACCAAGTACGCAAGGAACCATAGATTTATTATTAAAGTACGGAATCAGTCATGAAGATGTCGAGGAAATAAGATATCGTGGCAGAGGGTGGCCTGGTAGTTTTTCTGTACGCTTAAAAAACGACTCAGAATGGCGAGAACTTGCTACGTATGAAGAAGCATGGGGATTCCTTCAAGCTTACCGTCCTTATCGGTGTCATGTTTGTCCAGATGGCACTAGTGAATTTGCCGATATTTCATGCGGTGACCCTTGGTATCGTAGTATCGATTCAGACGAACCTGGTAAATCACTCGTATTGGTTAGAAGCAAGAAAGGCCGTGAAATTGTAAAAGGTGCTATACAAGCTGGTTATGTTCAGCTCATACCAGTTCAACCGGAAGTGCTTGAACTATCTCAGAAAGAATTACTACGCAAGCGGGGTGCTATATGGGGAAGAGTCATGACTATGAAAGCTTTAGGTATCCCGGCACCCCACTTTCAGGAATTTACTTTATTCCAAAATTGGTTAAAACTTTCTACAGGGCAAAAAACACGATCAATATTAGGAACAGCAAAACGAATTATCACAAGAAATTACTTCAGACCTCTCTAGTTAATTCTGAAATGACTCTATTAATTAACTTAATATGTAAGAAAGTGAGGCCTAATGAATAACAATGCTTTGAAATGTGGAAACAAATTGTCTCTCAAGGCTTGCATGCTAGCCTACACATTTTATGAGACAGATGGACGAGTGATGAGGTATGCGGAAACACTGGTAAAACAAGGGATTAATGTAGAGGCGATAGTTCTTAGAAGGGATAATCAACCAGAAGAGGAAATTATAAATGGTGTCAAAGTGTTACGTATTCAGCGACGGGTGAAGAACGAGAGAGGTAAATATAGTTACCTCGCACGAATTTTAAAGTTCTTCTTCCGTTCAATGTTAGCAATCACATATCGGCATTTGAAAGAACCTTATGACATTATTCATGTGCATTCTGTCCCAGATTTCGAAGTCTTTGCGGCATTTATTCCCAAATTACTTGGAGCAAAAATTATTCTCGACATACATGACATTGTTCCTGAATTTTATGCTGCGAAGTTTAAGGTTAGTCAGAAATCCCTAGTCTTTTGGATTCTTAAACGTATTGAGAAATTTTCGGCATCGTTTGCCGATCACGTGATCATTGCTAATGATCTATGGCTTGAAAAAATTACCGCAAGATCGGTAACAAAAGACAGGTGCTCTTCATTTATAAACTATCCCGACCTCTCTGTGTTCAACGTCAATCTAAAAACCGACAGGAATGATGGCAAGTTTATTATGCTTTATCCCGGTACGCTTAATTGGCATCAGGGATTGGATATTGCCGTGAATGCCTTTGTAATAGCCAAAGAAAAAGCACCTAATATGGAGCTACACATCTATGGCGAAGGGAGTGCAAAAGACGAATTACAGAAACAAATTTCGGAGATGCAGTTAAGCGATAAAGTTTTTTTAAAATCTCCCTTGCCGCTTAGAGAAATTGCTTCTGTTATGGCAAATGCTGATCTAGGTATAGTTCCAAAAAGAAATGATTCGTTTGGCGGAGATGCCTTCAGCACGAAAATACTCGAATTTATGGCTCTTGGTGTTCCAGTTATTGTTGCTGATACCAGAATAGATAAATACTATTTTAACGATTCCTTAGTAAGATTTTTTAAAGCCGACGACATCAATGACCTGGCGCTCGTAATGCTTGACGCTTATCATAATCATGAGCTAAATATTCAAATTTCTTCTCAAGCGCTTGCGTTTGCCTACCAGCATAGTTGGGAAACCAAGAAAGATGATTATTTAGCCATAATAGAAAGCCTGACAAAGGCTTCAAGTAGCGTCAGCAATGCGAATTGATAGGTTTCTAACATTACATTTTTTTAGTCCATCAATAAAATTGGTCGGCCGAAGTAATGCACTTCAAATCCCAATCTTGATGTATCACAGCATTTCGAACGATGTAGATGATTACCTGCATCCGTACTATCGGACGGTAACGTCGCCTGAGCGCTTCGAACAACAGATGCGTTTCTTAAGCCATGAGGGGTATCAAGTTCTTAGGATCACCGAAGCAGTCTCATTATTGCAAGAAACTTCGGAGTTGTCTGTAGCACTTGATTCTCAATCTCCTATGGTTGTTATAACATTCGACGATGGTTTACGTGACTTTTATACGAATGCTTTTCCAATACTCGATAAGTTTGGTTTTAAAGCTAGTGTATTTCTTACCAGTGGGTTAATCGATAAGACTTTCATAACGGGGCGAGAATGTCTTAAAACGGAAGAAATAAAAGAACTTGCGGCGAACGGAATTGAATTTGGCTCTCATACGGTCAATCATCCTCAACTTAAGGCGCTTTCAAGAAATGAAATCGTTCATGAGTTGGCTCATTCAAAAAAAATTATTGAGGACATCATAGGTTATCCAGTGTCTTTGTTTTCATATCCGTATAGATTTCCAGAAGAAGATCCCATTTTCATTAAAATGTTCGGCAAGTTATTAGGTGAACTGGGATATTCTATTGGAGTGTCAACAATTATTGGAATAACGAAAAAAAAAGATAATGTCTTGTTTCTTAAGCGACTGCCGGTTAATGATTGTGACGATACGCGCTTCTTTCAAGCAAAATTAGAAGGAGCTTATAGTTGGTTACATACGGTACAACTGATATATAAAAAATTTCGGGCGATGTTTCTCGATCTGAAAACAAACATTGCTAAAATTTTTTAAACGTTAGAAACTTTTAACCATTATTGGCGTAAAAAATATGTGTGGAATTTGCGGTATCTTTGATTTTACTGGAAATACAATAGATAGAGAGATTATTCGTCAGATGAAATCTGCAATAGTACATCGTGGTCCCGATGGCGAGGGAGAATTTTTTGACAAAGAAGTTGGGCTGGGGCATCGACGACTTAGTATTATTGATGTTGATGGTGGTGCGCAACCTATTGGTAGTGAAGATGGTAGTATCCAAGTTGTTTTTAACGGCGAGATTTACAATTTCATCGAATTGCGGCAAGAATTGCAAAAATGTGGTCATCAATTTAGAACATGCTCGGACACAGAAGTAATTGTTCATGCTTATGAGCAGTGGGGAGTAAATTGTGTTAAGCACTTCAATGGTATGTTTGCATTCGCGCTTTGGGATGCACGTAAACGAGAGCTTTTTCTTGCTAGGGATCATTTAGGCATAAAACCACTTTATTACGTAATTATAGGCAAACAATTATTGTTCGCCTCTGAAATCAAGTCTCTATTGAAGCACATAGGCTGTCCACGAGAGGTGGATCTAAATTCTCTCGCTGAGCTTTTTACTTTTCGTTACGTGCCATCGCCGAAAACCCTATTCCAAAACATTATGAAGTTGCCGCCCGCACACACTCTGGTGGTGTCAGTGGCAGGCATTCGAATAGAACGGTTCTGGGATTGGACGCCATGCGAACGAAAGAATTTTAAAGAAGCGGAAATAATTGAAGAATATCAGGATTTACTGGAAGACGCTGTAAAGCTGCAACTTCGGAGCGATGTGCCTCTCGGTCTTTTCCTCAGTTCTGGTGTCGATTCAGGAATGCTGCTTGCGATCATGAGTCAGTACACCAATAAACCGGTGCAAACCTTCACGATTGGTTTTGAGGGTGGCGAAAAAACAAATGAAGTCGAAGATGCTAAGCTGATGGCACAAATGTTTGGAGCAGAGCATCATTTCCAAATGCTCAGACCAGATGATTACATTAAATATTACGAACGTTATATGTGGGATTTGGAAGAGCCGGTTGGCAACGAAACAGCAGCAGCATTTTACTTTGTCTCCAAACTTACCAGTCAACATGTAAAAGTTGCGCTCACAGGACAGGGAGCAGATGAACCTTGGGCAGGATACGACCGCCATAAAGGAGCCAAAATTTCAAAAATATACAGCCAGCTACCGGGTTTTGTTACGAACAATCTAGCAAGCCTAATTACGTTGGTGCCTGGTCGGATGGAACTGCTTAAACGCGGGGTGGTGTCACTTTGTGAGCCAGACGTGTTGACACGGTTTACAAAAATATACTCCTTTTTTAGTGCTGAAATGAAAGAGCAACTTTACACGGGTACCCTGAAACAAGCTTTTGAAGAAGATCATTACAGTACACGACATGCCATCGGCCGTCTGCAAGACAACGTAAAACACCTCGATCCGCTTACACAAATGCTCTATATTGATACTCGAACCAATTTGCCGGATGATTTGCTAATGGTTGGCGATAAGACATCAATGGCAAATTCGCTCGAATCACGAATTCCTTTTTTGGATTACCGGCTTGTGCAGTTTATCGAAAGTCTGCCGCCCGCATTAAAACTAAAAGGTTTCACTGGAAAGTATCTTCATAAAAAAGCCGCAGAGAAATGGCTGCCAAAAAGTATCGTTTACCGTAAAAAAAAGGGATTTGCAAATCCTGTTGAAGATTGGTTTCGAGTAGGAATGAAAAGCTATGTTGAAGATTGCCTGTTAAGTAGCGATTCGACTATCGCCCGTTACTTCAATCAGGATTATATACGTCAAATTATTAAGCTGGATAGTTCAGGCAAAGAGCAATACCGCCGACATATATATTTACTAGTATCGCTTGAGTTATGGCATCGCACATTTATATCCAAGTAAACTTTAAAAATTAATCAGATCAGGAATATTCGATGGATTTATCTATAATTATTGTTAACTGGAATTCCATCGAATTCCTAAAAAAATGCATACCATCAATTCTAGCTGGAATACATGATATTGAATATGAAATTATAGTTATTGATTCTGCGTCTTTCGATGGTTGCGAGAAAATGCTGTATGAAAACTTTCCGGAAGTCATTTTTATTCAAAGTCTCGAAAATCTGGGGTTCGCACGCGCGAATAATCGTGCTTTTGAACACTCTCGAGGGCGTAGTGTTTTATTCCTCAATCCGGACACTGAGATCGATGGATCCGCTATCAATTGTATTTATGAATACCTTCTAAAATTACCTAAAGCCGGCGCGTTGGGTTGTAAGTTATTAAACTCAGATCAAAGTGTTCAAACCAGTTGCATTCAATCTTTTCCAACTATTTTAAATCAATTGTTGGACTCGGAATACTTACGAATAAGATTCCCAAAGTCTTCGCTGTGGGGGGTAGCTCCACTTTATGAAGATAAATCCAAACCTTCCGTAGTTGATGCGATTTCGGGTGCTTGTATTATGATGGATAGGGGTTTTTTTGAACAGGTTGGTAAATTCAGCGAAGATTATTTTATGTACACAGAAGATATTGATCTCTGCTATAAAATTAAGCAGGCAGGATATCTTAATTATTACCTTCCCGAAGCGAAAGTCATTCATCATGGTGGAGGAAGCTCTCAGGAAGCGAAGAGTGATTTCGCAGTAGTGATGATGCGTGAATCAATGTTTAAGTTTTTAAGGAAAACCAACGGTTATAGTTATGCGTGGTGCTACCGCATATCAATGTTGTTTATAGCACTTTTTCGTATCGCGCTGCTAACAATTAGCAGGTTATTTAACCAATCAAATGAAAAATCTACTCAGAAATGGCGAGCAATTTTGCAATGGTGTTTGAGAAGAGATAAATTAATTAAAGAATATTAATAAAAAATAGTCTATTCTATTATTTATTGTTGATAACAATTTTACGTGTAACCTTATTAACTTAATATATTATGATATGTTCTGAAAATAATTTTGATTAAATAAGTAGATATCTAACGGCTATATAGCCAAAAAATTTCCTTGAAAATTAATCATTAATGGTGAATTAAAATAACCAATTATTTGTTTATATTAATTGTATCTACAGAATTATAATTCTAAAATTAAATAAAAAACATTGTTAAAAATTCAACTAAATATGACTCCAAAAAAAGAATTTAAAGATAGTAAAACAGCTTCTCGTTATGTGGTAGTGACACCCGTTCGAGACGAAGAGCTTTATATCGAGATTATGATTAAATCAGTACTTGAGCAGCTTAAGAAACCAGATAAGTGGGTTATTGTCGACGATGGATCAACTGATCAAACATCGACAATAATTGCAACACATACGCAAGGAATCGACTGGATTACAGTGCTAAAAACAAAATCAACCCAACGAAATCTTGGTAGCGCCGAAATAACCGCTTTTAACAAGGGAATTGATATAATTAAAATCGATGATTTTGACTTTATCATTAAACTTGATGGTGATGTTAAGTTAGAACCAAATTATTTCCAAGAAATTCTGGGCAGAATGGTACTTGACCCTAAGTGGGGTGTCACATCTGGTGTTTATTGTGAAAAGCATGATGATCATTGGGCTCCAGTCAAAATGCCGCCCTATCATGCAGCGGGTGCTTCAAAAGTGGTTAAAAGAGAATGTTATGAAATGATTGGTGGTTTCGTTGATAAAAAGGGATGGGATACGCTTGATGAAATTCGGGCAGAGTTAAATGGCTGGAAAGTTGGGCATTTTGAAGACATTCAATTCAAACACCTGAAGCCAGAAGGTATCGTTATGGGTAGATTAAGCACCCATTTTTTTCATGGCGAGATTTATTATCAAACTGGAGGAGGCCTATTATTCTTATTTGCCAAAGGTGTTCATAGAATGGTATTGGCAAGACCATTAATCATTGGGGGATTAACGATGATAGCCGGATACTTAATGTCTTTAGTTAAACGTAAACAGCGTCTTGTGAATAAATTAGAGGCGCGCTTCTACAGAAACCAGCTAAACAAAAGATTTTTAAAAACCATCATCGGGGCATTTCAGTTTAATAACCCCCTAAAACTTAAAGTTCTTTTAAATTTTTTTGCTATGCAAATTAAAAGTTGATTAGTATTAATAAATTCCGTTCATATCATTGTGACTTGCTATCGTTATGGATACTACTTGATAGATTGTGTTGCAAGTATACTGTCTCGGGCGCATGTGGATGATCGCTTACTGATTATCGACGATAACTCACCATTCAGGGCGTAAAAATAGGCAAAAAGATAAGTAAGACGGTTACATTCTTTTCAGGAAATAACCTAAGTATCTTAGTCCAGTTAAAGAACTCTATTGCAAAATAAAAAAAAACAAAGCTAGTGCATGTTGTCAAGCTCCAGATATAAATATTTATGTTCAACTTTTTTAATGGACTGGTATGAAGTTTAAACTCGATTATCAAGTCACCATATCTGAGACGAAAGTAATTAAATGAATCTTTTTAGCTCACGAGGTTTTGCAGTGAATTTAAAACCGCGTATTTTATTCGTAAGTCACTCGTCCTCGCGTAATGGAGCAACCATACTTCTTCTGAGTTTGTTGCGCTGGTTGAAAGAAAATACGGATTACGAAATTGAAATTCTTGTTAATGATAGCGGTGAATTGGTCAATGAATTTCATGCGATTGGTCGCACTATGGTGTGGCGTAATCCAGCTTTCTTTCTGGAAGCGTTTCCTGGAAAGATTAAACGCGTGTTGAAACCGCAGATCGAATCGGCCTGCCTAAAATTATTCATGGCGAGACGGAATTATGATCTGGTTTACTTAAATACGTCAGCAGTTGCGTTTCAGGCATCAGTGATGGCTCTCTCTGCAAGGCACGTGCTCTGGCACATCCATGAAATGGAATACGCCCTGCGCTTGACAATGGGTGAAGTACAGATAAAAAAATTGTTTCCTCTTGCCACTAGATTTATCGTTGTGTCTAATGCGGTGAAAAAAGCGCTGGTTAATGAGTTTAAAGTTCCAGATAATAAAATTGATTTGGTGAATGGGTCTGTTGCTGTACCAAACTTAACCAAGGAGGAAATACAAATGAGGCGTCGACAGATTCGATTCCGTCTTGGCTGGCCGGAGGACGCTTTTGTGATAGGCGGTTGCGGGGCGCTAGGTTGGCGCAAGGGGACTGATGTTTTTTTACAGATTGCTGATTTAATGTGCAAAGCGGAAAGTGACGGTCGTATTCGCTTCCTCTGGGTTGGTGGTGGCGGAGATGAGGCTTTGCGTTTTGAGCATGATGTACGCCACCTTGGCCTATCCAAGCTATGCTATCAAATTTCCGCCACTACGGACGTTATGGATTATTATTTTGCGATGGATGTGTTCGCTCTCACTTCTCGCGAAGATCCTTTTCCTCTAGTCATGTTGGAAGCGGGGGCGTGTCAATTACCCACAGTTTGCTTTGCCGGTGCTGGTGGCGGACCTGAATATGTAGGTGACGATGCCGGCTTGATCGCTCCCTATTTGGATGTGGCCGCATTTGTATCTCAACTCCAGAGGCTACGAGATAACCCTGAATTACGTGAACGACTCGGTGCTGCGGCAGCACATAAGGTACAAAAACAGCATATTATTGAGACACAAGGTCCAAAACTACTTGCTAGCATTGAGCGTTGTTTGGAAAACATAGATTAAATTGAGAAAAAACCAAAATAGTCTATGCGCTAGGATCCAATCTTCCCTTAATTTTTCGAGGAAAATCATGATACCCGATTATAGAAGATGTTCAAGTGTGGGGGAGTCCGCAGAGTTACTCTCAGCCTTGGTGAAGAAGCAAGATGGCGGTGACGAAAATTATTTTAATAGTCAATTAAGGCGCTACTTATATTCAATGCGACGAATCAATGAGTTTTATCCGAATCTATGCCACATCCTCGATATCGGTAGTCAGTATCTAAATAAATCAACACTACTTAGTCTACTATAATGTTTATTGATTCTATATCCCACTCTTCACCGATGCGCCTTTTATTAAGGAGCGTTCTAGGGATGAAGATTCAAAACCTTAGTTCTAGCTCTCAACAGTCGTGTGAGTTTATGGAAGCCCTTGATAATTCTTTTAGCTTTATAGTGGGTACCGAGATATTGGTACACATTGCATTCAATCCAGATGCCTTCTGGCAGCAAGTATGTGAACAGTTTAATAGCAGGGGAAGGATATATAACCACACCAAATGTATTTCGGATTCTGATTCGCATGCTGACGTTTGAGTGGGTAGGTATTCTTGTTGTTGAAATTTTGATCGTAATTGCTTATGGACATCACTGGAAAAAATATAATCATAAAGATATACGGAATTATTTGGCTCGAATGTATCCTGATTTTATGTTGGAAACAAGCACATATTTTGAAGGTGATGGTGACAAGTGCCTAATTTCTGAAGCTTTCGTAATCTTTCCTGCATTTCTTTATAATATTACGTTTGTCATCAGGTTACATGACCAAACGAATTTCTTAGTACCATCCGTGCTACCGATGGTGTCTGTAGTTGCAAGTAGAAACTGATTTATGAATACTCTAGGTGGAAGCATTTTAATTTTAGTCATGGCTGTTGTGCTTCTGGGTTCTACTCGATGGGCTGTGATAGGTATGATGGCAGGAATGCTATTTCTTCCATTGTCGCAGTCTATCGAAGTCTTCAGCATTAACCTGTTTGCAATGAGATTTGTTGAAATTGCAGCGGTAGCTCGGATTATTTTCAGGAAAGAGTTTTCATTATTTGTCTGGAACAGCATTGACCGGGTTTTTGTTCTCCTTTATGCCTATACTACCTTGGTTTTTCTTGCGCGTTCTTCAGAGGGGCAGGCAAATTTGATTGGCATGGCTGTGGACGCTTACATCTGCTATTTCGCGTTTCGGGTGTTAATACATGATATTGAGGATTTAAAGTGGTTCTTAAGAACATTTCTGCTTCTCTTGGGGCCATATGCTGTATTAGTGTTGATTGAAACTCTTCAGGGGCACCATATCTTCGCCATTTTGGGATCCCACGCTCCAGAAGTTATGAGAGCGGGTAGACTCCGGAGCATCGGTAGTTTTGACCATCCTAGTTTGCTAGGCACTTTAGGTGCCAGTTTCATGCCCATTTATATCGGTTTATGGTGCGCAAAGATAAATCGAATGTATGCTTTTATTGGAATAATGCTATGTGCGACAATCGTATGGGCTTCTAATTCTGGTGGCCCAATCAGTTGTGTTTTATACGGTTGGTTGGGCTGGATGTTATGGTTTAATCGTAAAAAAATGCAATGGTTTCGACGTGTTTTTTTTGCAGTTCTTTGTTTTTTGGCCTTGGTCATGAAAGCGCCAATATGGTTTCTGATAGCTAGGCTTGGCGCTATCACCGGTGGAGATAGCTGGCATCGTTCTAATGTAATTGAGGTCTTCTATCGGCACTTGGATGAATGGTGGTTGGCGGGGATGCCCATAGAAGCAACAAAATATTGGCTTCCAACTTTTAATAGCGTAACAGGAGGAATAGACTTGACCAATTATTACCTAGTGTTTGGTTTTACGTCTGGTTTAGGAGCAATGGCTTTATTTATTCTGATGCTCGTTCGAGGATTCAGTCATATAGGTAATGCGCTTGTAATTGTTCGGAATAAGGGCGATAGCGATAAAAGTTTGGAATTCTTACTTTGGGGATTGGGAGTCATGCTAGCAGTGCATATACTAAATTGGCTGGGAATACCCTATTACGATCAAACCTATGTTTTTTGGTTTATGCAATTAGCTGTAATTGCCACATTGTCAGATATAATTATTCGTTCTGGTTCGAATTTTTCTGACGTTAGCCTTGGTAACTATGTATCTAAAAGAAAAATACATACATATCAGTATTTACCGACTACTACAGAGTAAATGTAAATGACTCAAAATACCATGAATTTCAGCGTAATCGTCGTTAGCAATAATGATGAAATTCTCGAAACTACATTATTGGTTTCCCCTGATCTAAAGGATGGGATAGAAATTGTAATCGAAAGAAATGCAATTTCCGCAGCAGTTGGGTATAACGCCGGGATAAAAAGATCTAGAGGCGATATTCTTGTTTTTGTTCATCAGGACGCCTATCTACCAAAAGGTTGGTTCGACCAAATTTTGCAGGCCGTTGACTTTCTCAATATGAAAGAATCATGTTGGGGTGTACTTGGTGTATATGGAAGACAACTTAATGGCACTGGATATGGTCACCTGTACTCTACTGGATTGGGAACCATTCTCGGTGAGCCAGTCACGAGTCCCATTAGTATCCAAACGCTAGATGAAGTTGTGTTGGTGGTCCGTCGATCAAATGGATTATGGTTTGACGAAAAATTACCCGGCTTTCATCTTTATGGTGCCGACATTTGTTTAGAAGCACGTCAGCGAGGACTTACGTGTCACGTAGTTGAAGCATTTTGTATCCACAACAGCAGGGGGATTACGTTTTTGCCTTGGGCATACTGGCAAGCATGGTTATACATACGCCGCAAATGGTGGCATGAACTGCCAATAATGACTCCAACTCTCCAAGTAACGCGTTTTGGGGTGGCTGCATTGCGTTATCTGATCCAGAGTCTGATCATACGACCTTCCTTATTTCATAAACATCAACATAGCATTGGACAGCGTACAAAGGATCCTGATGCTCTTTGGAAAAAATTGTGCTCGAAGGATCCAAACTACCCATTTTTTTTGTCGTTAAAGTCGCACAACAAAAATTAAAACGCTTCTGCCGAGAATGTCATAAACTCGTTTTTATTTTCAGATTTTAACACTATAAGACTCATTTAGCGATAGAAACGGCTAAGACTTGACGCTACTATCCATCATCAAATATTATATAAATTGATAAAATATGATAATGGTAATATACAACTTAACAATTACGCGAGAGAGGTTATTATGCAATTATTCAAAACACGTCTTATATGCAAACTCCCGTCGAAGTTTTCAGAAAGATGCCAGTGTGAGTTGCTAGACTTCTCGCGGACGGTCTACCAGGAGCTAATTGCCTCGCTGGCTTGGCTGGTCCCAGAGGAGTTTCGTAAGAGATGGCGGCGCGAACAACCATCTGCCGTGGTCTGCTTTGAAGAAGTACTTCGAAACCTGTATCGATTACCTACGGTTGCCGGCTATTTTTCGCCGAATCACGCTATCACCATTTTGCTCATACGCCTTTTTGGTCCGGAGAGTTTCCTCACAAAGATTAACCCGCACACCCCTTTGTCGAGCAGACGGGCAAAAAGATCATGTTCGCCAAATTAATGAGTGCCAGTCAAACGAGGCGTTGCGTGGCGATTAGGTACTACGAGTGCAAGTAAATCAAGTTGTTACGCAACGAATTGCAGGTAGAATTCGGGACGAAAATCTCGCCTCACGCTCTAATCCCGTATCCCGCTCGCGAATCTACAGCAGCATTGGGACTTTATAGTTAGCCATGCGGACGAATTATCTTCTAACCTATAAATAATGGAGGCGCATATGAAATTGCGAATATTGCTTGCCGATCATGCGACCAATAAGGGTCCTAGTTACACTTGCTTCCAGTTGGCTCGCAACATGCGAGATGCTGGGTTTGATGTGGACGTATTGTCATGGAGTGTTTGTCAAGAAGAAAAAGCAGAGTGGTTACGTGGTGTAGTCCCTGATCCATGGGGTCGGTTATTGGGAAAGATCTGGCCTTCACGCTTATCATTTTTTGCGGAAGAAAATTTCTTGGCAGAAACTCGGAAAGGAGATTGCGTTTATTTGTGGAGTAACGTATCTACGAAATTCCTGGTCGCTCTCAAGGAACGAGGTGCTGTTATTTTTCGTGAGAAATTTAACGGATTACAAGCGGAGGCGCGAATACTGCTGGAAAATGTTTATGATCAAGAAGGTCTACCCTTTCCCTCTATTTTGACTATTGACGCTGTGAGACGAGAACAACAACAATTAGCCTTGGTGGATGCAATATTCGTAGCAAACCCGATCGCATACGCTGGTTTTTTGAAGCACGGTATTTCTGAAAAGAAACTGATTATGTCCAGTTACGGATGGGATCCTAAGCGCGTTAGGGTTTCGTCTTTTAATCCCCCGAACAACCACCCGTTTACTGTGTTGTTTGTAGGCACTGTGAATTTTCGAAAAGGTGCACACCAACTAATTGATGCTTGGATTGCGTCAGGTGTGACTGGCCGCTTGGTTTTTGCTGGTCCAATCGCCAACGAGGTCGCTGTTAGCAGAAAGTCAGCCTTTCAGCGGCCGGATATTCAAGTTCTGGGCTGGGTAGAAGATATCTCTAGTGAATTTAGAAAAGCGGATTTGTTCGCCTTCCCAACTCACGAAGAGGGCGGACCTCTAGTGACCTACGAAGCAATGGGAGCCGGACTACCCGTTCTCGTTTCACCAATGGGCGCGGGGGCTATAGCGCGAGATGGTGTCGATGGCTTTGTAATAGACCCGTTTGACCAGTCTGCTTGGGTCCAAGCAATACGCTCTTTGGCCAGAGATACGGCTCAGCGGAATCGATTTGGTTTATCTGCAAGAGAACGTGCTAATGAGTTCACGTGGGAGAAAGTCGGAAATAAAAGGCGTGATGCAATTCTGAGTTTCTTACCTACTATTAAAAATGGGCTCAGTAATTAATGGTATAGGGAGACTGTTGATGATTCCCGTAATTGTCAAGCTTTGTGAGTCCCCCAGCAAAGCTGGGGGTTTACTTATGATTAATTATCGTAATGCTATGGAAACTTTGAGCAAAAAAGAAATGAAATGATTAAAATCTGATCTTTCTGAAAAGGATTATAAAATACTCAAAATGTAATGTGAATATTAAGAAAAAACATAATGAACACGATGAAGTAAAAGAAACATTGAATCTGTTATTTAAATATTCACCATTGCTAAAAAAACTTATAACTTTCAAAATAAATTAACTTCAATAGTTAATCAATCCATTTTACAAAAACAAGCCAAACGAAAAATAAAGCAATGAATTAATGCTGTCTGACAATGACCAGAATTGAGCTTACTTGCTTTAACCCTCGGTTCACTCATTTTTATCTAAAATTGATTATTAATTATTTTTTTGGTTGGCTTTCTAAAAAACACATCACACCATTGTAACCAAACCAAACCAAACCAAACCAAACCAAACCAAACTAATCTATTGAACTTTGTAAAAATGAGCGAACCGAGAGTTTTAACATTTTTATAAAAACATTGAACGTAAGTATTCAGCCCCCTATTTGTAAAAGAGGGGTTAGGGGCGATTTTATTAGATAAATCCCCCTCAATCCCCATTTTTCAAAGGGGGAGGTGAATACTTACCATTGAACTAGTTATCGAATGAAATATTAAATTACTTTATTAATAGGCTTGATAGTGGATTTGTTAAAGGGCTTAATAATAAAACTAAGGTATTAAAACGTAGTTTGTTACGGCATTTTTAACACCGAAAATATGTTCCAGCGCATTTCCATTGATTTTGCCGGATATATATATTGCAAGCTATTATTGATGGTATTTAATTAATTAACACCAAAGCCAGAAGAGTTTTTTTCTTGTCGTTGCCTTCTCCATCCCCATTTTTATCTTCGTCCTTGTCTGGGGATTTATCCGACAAAACAAGACTTGACTGATTACTAGGACAGGAAGCTGTCCTAGAATAGAAAACCTACAGCGGAAAATACATTTTTGCCACATCCCCAGCTCATTTTCGTTAAATAAAATAAATATTCGCCTCGAATGATCAAAAATATTACAAAAATGGCTTTCCCTCGCTACGGTTCCTATTCTCGGACACGCTCCTAGGACAACATTACCATCGTTTTATTTCACCGCAGCTTGAAGGCAAAACCGTTATGCCTTAGAAGGGCGTACTTTTTCAATCTCTGGGTATGATTTCAGGATTATATCTAAAAAGACAGTTCTAATGTTTCATTGTGGTGTTATTGGAGCTTAAGATTAGCGGGTGGGAGCAATGTGTTGCTCGGCGCCAAAACCGAATACTCGAAGGCTCCCCTGTCCCAAATCCCATCACTACCACGCACAACTCCGTCCATGTCGGTAGGATTAACCGTACGCCCTGGTAGAGGAGAAATGGTTGCTACTCCTAAAGTGGGACTATTTAGGTGAAAGTCTGATGTACTCACGAACGGGCTACTAGATCCTATTTGCTCGTTACTTTCTGTCGTGTGTGCTGTATTACGGTAATAGTTATATGATGCATTAATACCATCATGATATGCACTATCTGAACTACTATCCCATATATTACCTTGTACAAGTGGGATAGTGATATTCGTTCCAGTGCGTGCAAGAATTCTTGCGCTGGAAGAACCGTAACTGAAATTATAAAAAGTATTGTTATATATCATCCAATTGTCGCAGTAAGTGTCGCCTCCATACGTATTCGAAGGACACCATAAGATCGCAGAGACTCCAGGGTTATGATCAACTCCAACTACATAATTTTGATAGTAGAAAATATTTCCATAAACATCCCAATTTGTGGCTGTATTAGTGGGTGTTGCCGCACCAGCCGAGCCATTTCCGTTAAAAAAGACCGCTGTACCTTCTGGATTTTTAATCCTATTATATCTAAATACAACATTATCACTAGCTGTATCTGACCAAGGTTCACCATGCGCTGCCGCTTGGCTATGGTTTCCCTCAATTTGATTATACTCAACTAACATACCGTTGACTTGCCGAGTCAAGAAAGGCACACCAACTCCCGAAACGAAGTTGTGACTGATAGTGAAGTTAGAGTTGCCAGTAGAATTAAAGTAAAATCCTCTGTCGTTCACGATTGTCTGGTTATATCCACGGCCAATTACATCAACGTGAGATACTGTAATATTTGTCACCCCAGAACCTCCTGGGTTGCCAAAGAGAATTAATGTCGTACCGCTAGTGGCAGAATTGTCTACAACGAAACCATGTCCAGGCAGATAATCTGTGCCACTTACACCATCGAATACCCAATAGTTTGTAAAAAATGCAATATAGTTTCCAAACGTAGCTTGTCCATCCCCATAAGTAGAATTCCAGCCCGTCTCCGTACCATGATCAGCCACTGTTGCTTTTTTGATAGTTATAACGCTTGTTCCGCTATTTGCGGTGTTAAATTCATAGCCACCATAAATACCATCAGCAACGTAATAGGTGTCACCCCGAACAAATGTAGTAGGTAATGCATTGTAGGCATTAGTCCAATCAGTACCACTATTACTTCCAGTAGCACCAGCCCTTACGAACTTCGTGGCAGACTGTGAAATGCTGGGTGTCAATCCAGTTATTAAAACTATAAACAATATCAAATTTAACTTTTTCATGGTTGTTTCTCAAATTCAGATGTGATGGAGATGATGTTAACTATTATGTGAGACAGACATATTGTTTGTGATATAACATTCTGTTGTTCATTATATAAGCCTTAAAAGAGGTCATTAAGATCAGAAAATACAGACAAAAAATAACTTATGAATAGGTGTTATTAAAAGCTGGCTGTAGTATTCCTTTTTCGCCTGAGTTTGGCTTCAGCTTCCTTCAAGTGGTTTTTGCCAACTGCCTACGCATTTATAGACGTTTAGAAATTAAATTTCTAATTCACGTCACTGTAAGTCTACACAGATACCATGCCCTTAAAAGGGATGGTATCTGTGTAGCATAGAAATTATTTATCTGAGAATCTATATTAGCTGTGCCTTTGATTGTTTCACCATGCCTAGCCAACTTTGTCGTTACGTCCGTTTGAGTACTCTGGCTAGCCCATTAATACCCAAGTCCATACACAGACATAGCCGAATTGGCTTGAATTGTAGATCTAGTCCATGTACTAGGTAATGTAGTTAGTTTAGTTGAGGCACTTGTTTCAATCAAGTCTGCTGCAGATCCTGTTATGTTACGGAATCCGACTTGCCCTTTCGATCCCAGTACTGCAATCCAATAATGTTGTGCTGCGGTAACCGAGACTATGGGAATGGGTACGGAGTTCCATGCTCCCGACTTAAGTAGGCTCAACTTGCCTTGAGCGACAAGAGTCCCTGGATGACCTTTATTGTCTGTATAGATACCGGCAACCAGTTCTGTAGCAGTTGAACCAGCATCAAGAAAGACTTGTACAGTAGTTACTACGCCAGTCTTTTGAGGTGTCGATTGGTATGCTTTTGCAGTGCCCTGTGGTATATAAGCGAGCCCAGGTTCAACTGTCTTGTCTCCCATGATAAATTGTGGCGGGTTTGAAACACTCACTGCGGTCACCATGTTGTAACTGACTTCCGCAGGAGTCAAAGCTCGATTATAGATACGGACCTCATCAATATAGCCTTGGAAAAACTCATCCCAAATATTATCACCACCGATGCGCAATGCCCCCGTTGAAGTCAAGATAACACCAGACTGAGCTTTTACAGCAACTTGCGTTCCATTGACATATAATCGTTGATTTTGTCCGTCATAAGTTCCCACTAAATGCCACCACTTACTAGGCGATAATATTGTCCCACCAGAAAGTAATTGTTCACTACCATTAATATAGGGATCTACTGCCGGTTGATTAGAGTCTGTGTTCGCATAAAGGGTATATACTTGCTGGCTAGGTTGCTCCTTCATCATCACTGTCATCCAATGGGTCATTGATACAGTCGGATATACCCAAGCCTCTAGTGTCATGCCGGTTGTAAGATCCAGTGAGGCGCTGTCATTGACAGTAACCCAGTCATTCACACCATCAAATTTCAGCGCATTTCCGCTATGACCGGTGGTGATGGTGACTGCTTCTTTGATGGTGCCGAGATTACCGTTACCTGAGGCATCTGCAATAGTTACGCCATTGGTTTCTTCAAAACCATAAGCGGCTACCAGTCCAACCAAACTGGTTACTGAAACGGGTGGTGCCGTTGGTGGCGCTGCCGTCACGGTAATTAGATTTGGATAAGTCTTGGTGACACTTCCGCTGGGGCCTGATGCCGTCAGACCCACAGAATACGTGCCTGCGGTTGGATAGGTTACGCTAACAGCTTGAGCTGTTGTGTTTACAACGGAAGGGGTGGATGAACCAGTAAAATCCCATGTCCAATTCGTAAATGTTCCTGTTGTGACAGGTGTAAAATTGACTACTAAACTCCCGATACCGCTAACTGTACTCGCGGTAAAATCGGCCGTTGCTGCTGTCACGGCAATAAGATTCGGATAAGTTTTGGTGACGCTTCCGCTGGGACCGGTTGCCGTCAGACCTACAGAATACGTGCCTGCAGTTGGATAAGTTACGCTGACAACTTGTCCGGTTGAATTAGTAATTGTAGGCGTAGTTGAGCCGGGAAAAGCCCATGCCCAACTCGTTACGCTTCCCGTTGTGACAGGTGTGAAGCTTACCACCAAACCCGCGATACCAGTAGTTTTGCTGGCGGTAAAATCTGCCGTTACTATTGTAGCGACTGGTATTGTCAAATTAACTTCATTAGAATAGACGCTTTGAAGAGTTCGAGCCGAATCGTAAGCCTTCACAGCGAAATAGTATTTAGAACCCTCTTGTAATCCCGGCACTGTATAAGTCGTCACTTTGCCTACATCTACGTTTGCAGCATAAGAGCCGCTACTTTGGCCATAAGCCACTATATAACCAGCCGCATTCGTTGACGGACTGGCACTCCATGCCAGATTTACGCTTGTCCCTCCCGCCGAGGGTGAAGGCAGGTAATTAAGTATATAACTCTTCCATGATCCCGCGATTATCAGGGCGATAACGACCCCCAGCACTGCACCGCCCAAAGTAGCCGAATAAAGCGCTTGAGGCTTGGCTTTCTTAATCTCTCGCCAACGAGGGTATACAGCCAGAGCAAGTAATGCTAGTCCAGCGAATATGACGGCTAGTACGAATGCCAAAATCCATTCTGGCCGATCGTAAAGCCAATTGTAGATGCCTGTCTTGTCGCTAGCTGAGGCTGTCCGCCACGACAAGCAACTTAAAACTGCCAAAAAAGCAGCTCCGATGTGCGAACCGCGTAAGTCGATTTTACTATTCATAACTGCATTCCCATCTAAATTTAACGCGTGGATACAACTCCGAAATACAAACCAACTCCGTAGAGACATTTGAGCTGTGATATATTGCTTTTATTAATAAGCAATATCATTTTCACAAATTAACTGCCTGTTTAATCTCTTGTTATTGTTTTCTAAAGTTTCGAAGCCCAACAAAAAAACAACATATTGAAAATAACAACTTATACAAGATAAAGAACCAAATATTGAATATCTTGACAAACCTACAATTTAATAAGGCTTTCATGCCATAAAAATAAAGGGCAATACCCACAGCAACTAATGACATCCTTAATACAAGCGGTTTGTTAATCTATAATGTATTAAAAAGTTCTAATGACTAAAGCAACCAATGTGCCAAGCGATTGGTATTACTGTTTTTAGCGTAAATAAATTTATTTTTCTTCTATGTTATATCTAACAGTTAACATAAGTTATTGTATTTAATATTTTCTTCTAGAAGAGAGTAATATTGAATAAAAACTTTTACTGTAAAAACGTCGGCATCTGAAATAAGCAATGGGCTAGAATTACGCAACAAGTTAGGGAGTTAATTACCTGGATAGGTAATTAACTCCCTAACACCACAGGTATTTACACCAGTCGTCATCTCTGCATGGATTCAAGCCAAGCTATCTTGATCCTGCCTGCCGCCCTGCGGGTAAATGCAAATCTGTTTCAGACAGATTTGTGCCGGTATCCAGAGTAGAAGGATGTACTAATCTGAATAGTATTTATTAAAATAAAACTATAAATCAACTGGTTGAATACTTTGTAAGGAACGTGCATGAAATAACTTGACCATTTATACTCCCTCAGATCTCTCCCAGCGGGCATAGGTATCTTCACAGCTAGTCATCCCGGCAGGGAGAGCAACGCGAGGGTTGGCCGGGATCCAGATGTCATAGATGCAATATTGAATTACGCAAACCATTTTTTAGCTATATCAAATTACTCTTTTTATCTGACTTTTCACATCCCTGTGCCCTGGATTCCGGCAATCCCTGCTAGAATGACGGCTATATGATTTGTGTAAATATCTATGCCCAGCGGGAGAGAGTGCAAGATGCCGAAGTTATTTCATAAACACTCCTTAGTTATTTATCCGGTCAATATCCGGTACCATAAAAAGACATTTGGCCATCATGAAATACTGTACCAGAGCGCCATAGTCTTGGCATATTAGTTAGGATATTTGAAGCGCTCGTTTCATTTAATCCTATTCCCGACCCCGCTTGGTCACGAAATCCGATTTGTCCTTTTGATCCCAGTATTGCAATCCAATAAGGTTGTGCTTCGGTTATTGAGGTTACGGGAATGGGTACCGAGTTCCACGCACCTGACTTAAGCACGCTTAACTTGCCTTGAGCGATTAGAGCCCCGGGGTGACCTTTTTTATCGTTATAGAAACCTGCTATCAGCTCTGTTGCGGTTGAACTGGCATCCAAATAAACCTGTACACTGGTTACTACGCCAGACTTTACTGGAACCATCTGGAACGCCTCCGCAGTTCCCTGAGGATTGTAATCGACCCAAGGTGCCAAGATCTTGGTTCCAGCAATAAGCTGCGGCGGGTTTGAAACACTTATTGCAGTTGCCAAGTTATAGGTGACTTCCGCTGCCGTCAGTGCACGATTGTAAATGCGCACTTCATCAATATAGCCCTTGAAATACTCCCCCCAAAGACTGTTACCACCAATACGCAAGACGCCTTGAGATTGTTGAATAAGGCTATTCTGTTTGCTATTGGCGACTTCTTGGCCATTTACATAAAGTCGTTGATATCGCCCATCATAGGTCGCTACAAGATGAGCCCATTGGTTCAAAGGCAACGGATCGAGACTTGCTACACCTTGGTAGCTTCCATCATTAAAATATGAAGTTGGTCCATTGGCATCCTCGCTGGCATAAAGGCTATAAGCCTCACCTGCAGGAGTTTCTTTCAGAATTACAGTTTTTCTGCTATTGATCAAGATTTTGATCGAGATTTGTGGATATACCCATGCCTCGAGAGTCATGCCTGTTGAAAGATCCAGTGAGACACTGTCATTGACAGTAACCCAAGCATTCTCGCCATTAAATTGCAGCGCATTTCCACTGTGACCGGTGGTGATTCTGACGGCATTACTAATAGTGCCGTTATTACCGTTACCCGACGCATCGGCAACAGTCGTGCCACTGACTTCCTCAAATCCATAAGCCGCCATCAAGCCATTTTTACTCGTAATCGACACAGGATATTGAACTGAACGCAGAACTAGAGAAGGAGAAGGAACTGCTGTCACAGTAATCAGGCTTGGATAAGTCTTGGTGATGCTCCCGCTGGATCCTGTTACGGTCAGACTTACGAAATACTTCCCTGCAATCGGATAGCTCACGTTAACTGCTTGATTAGATAAGTTTTTGACTGAAGGTGTGTATGAACCGGCAAAACTCCATTCCCAGCTGGTAAACGATCCTGTTGTGAAAGGCGTAAAAATGACCGGCATATTACCGGCAACAATGGTTTGACTCGCAGCAAAATCCACAGATGCTCTAGGGACTGTCAAATTGACCTGATTAGAATCAATACTCACGGTGGTTCGCGTCGAATCATAGGCTTTTATCGAGAAATAGTATGTGACATCTTCTTGTAATCCAGAAACTGTATAAGTAGTCGTGTTACCTACATCAATACTTGAATAATTTCCTCCACTTTCACTGTAAGACACAATATAACCACCCACATTGGATGAAGAACTTGGACTCCATACCAAGTTTGCGCTTGCAGCGAATAAATTACCACTTAATAAAAACAGCCCTAATCCTAACGGCCAAATCCAATTAACTAAAGCATGAAAATAAGTATTCATTAAGACAATTCTCACTCAATTGGCAATATAATTTAGCCACGCCCACGAAAATAACATAAAAACTAAGCTGATATGAGCTGTCCTATAAAGGATATAGAAAAAAATTAATTTTACTATACGTATAATTACCTATTAGCCCTCTGAATTATTACCTCCCCCTTTGGAAAATGGGGAAAGCAAAGCGAGGAGCCGAGGTGTAATGCCGTTAAATTAAGCGCAAGTTGTTTAAAAAAATAAGCTACCAACTTAAGGCAGGACATAGTCGAATGGTGCAATTTTGATGGCACTATCAAGGGAAATTCGTAAGGGTAAAAAATTTTCTACCTTGATAACACGCAGCATAACAATGAGCAGAAAATCTTGATTACCCTTTTGGTAAATTGTCAGTAGCGGGTAACATCATGACCTTGTGATTAATTGCAAACCTTAGTCTATACTTAAAATTATGCATAAATTGATAATTTATCACCGATTACGCACCGGTTAAAAGGGGATGCACCCAATGTCGTTAAGTTAAGCGCAAGTTGTTTAAAAAGCGGGAGTGCAATCGCTTTAGCTATTGCGTGTAAAAACAGTTAAAGCGATTTTACTCCAGTGGGGTGCTTAACTTAACGGCGTTAGGGGAACACCTTTTTTCCTAATACACGACAAAGAATAAAAATTAACTCGTCAGATGGAGAAAAAGTTGAACAATTTATTTTTACGACTCAAAGAAAAGCATGCAGTCATTGGCATTATTGGTCTCGGCTATGTTGGACTTCCTCTCATGCTTCGTTACACCGAAGTTGGATATAAAGTTATTGGGTTCGATATTGACCAGAACAAAGTTGAATCATTGCTTAATGGTCTGAGTTACATTGAACATATCCCCAATCAAGCGATACTAAGTGCTGTGGCTAAAGGTTTTGAGGCTACAACAGATTTTTCTCGCGCTACAGAAGTTGATGCCCTAATTATTTGCGTCCCAACGCCACTTAACAAGTATCGTGAACCAGATCTTAGTTTTATTCTTAATACAACTGATGCACTAGTTCCTTATCTTCGTCGAGGTCAGATTTTTTCTCTGGAAAGTACAACTTATCCAGGCACAACCAAGGAAGAGCTACTTCCTCGTATTGAATCCAGCGGCCTAAAGGTCGGCAATGACATTTATCTTGTCTACTCTCCAGAGCGGGAAGACCCGGGCAATCCAAACTTTAGCACACGCACCATTCCCAAGGTTTGCGGAGGGCACACGCCGGAATGTCTTGAGGCCGGTCTTTTATTGTATGGGCAAGTAATTGACAAAGTTGTACCGGTAAGTTCTACGCAAACAGCTGAATTGACCAAGTTGCTCGAAAACATCCACAGAGCGGTAAACATCGGATTAGTCAACGAAATGAAAATTGTTGCAGACAAGATGGGCATCGATATCCACGAAGTGATCCGCGCTGCGGCAACGAAACCATTTGGATTTGTGCCTTATTACCCAGGTCCGGGTTTAGGTGGACATTGCATTCCAATTGACCCTTTTTACCTCACATGGAAAGCGAGGGAATATGGCGTTCACACGCGTTTTATTGAATTAGCTGGCGAAGTCAATTCCTCCATGCCTGATTATGTGGTTGCCAAGGTAGCTTCGGCATTGAACTTGGCAAAAAAAGCGATCAATGGCAGCAAAATTTTGGTACTCGGCATCGCTTATAAAAAAAACGTGGATGACATGCGCGAATCTCCCAGTGTCTTACTTATGGAAAAACTGCGTGATTTGGGGGCAGATATTGCCTATAGCGATCCCCATATTCCAGTCTTTCCTGTCATCAGAAAATATACTTTTAAACTCACTAGCGTTCAGATAACTCCGGAAAATTTGTCCGTCTATGACTGTGTGTTGATAGCCACCGATCACGATAAGTTCGATTATGGCCTAATTAAAGAAAATGCCAAACTCATCGTTGATTCTCGTGGTCGTTACTTGGCCGTCACTGATAATATTGTAAAGGCTTGATCATGTGACACTTTAAATAAATCAAAACCAGCCGAAGGAACTGATTCCATCCAATATGGAACCAGTTCTTTCAGTATATTCCTTAGTTATAAATTATAAATTAATCAATAACCAAGCCCAAATACAGACATTGTTGAATTAGGGTGAATTGACGAACTATTCCACGTATCAGGCAATGAAGTTAGTGTGCTGGAAGCACTTGTTTCCATCACGCTAGTTCCAAATCTTTTTCGGTTAAGAAATCCAATTTGCCCATTCGATCCCAATATTGCAATCCAATAAGGTTGTGCATTGGTAACTGGGGTTACCGGAATAGGCACTGAGTTCCATGCCCCATATTGAAGAACACTCAGTTTGCCTTGAGCTACCAATGTCCCTGGATGACCGTTATTGCTGTCATAGACTCCTGCAACCAACTCTGTTGCAGTTGAGCCGGCATCCAGATAAACCTGAACAGTGGTTACAACACTTGTATTTTGAGGTATAACTTGAAATGCTTGTGCCACACCTTGTGGTTTATAATTAATCCAAGGCTCTAACGTATTGTCTCCCATGACAAAATGTGCAGGGTTTGAAACACTCACAGCGGTCGCCATGTTGTAGTTGACTTCCTCTGGAGTCAAAGCTCGATTGTAGATACGCACCTCATCAATATAGCCATTGAAATATTCATCCCAAATATTATCACCACCGATGCGTAATGCCCCCGTTGAAGTCAAGATGACACCGGACTGCGCTTTTATCGCAACTTGTGTGCCATTGACATATAATCTTTGATTTTGCCCATCATAAGTTCCCACTAGATGCCACCACTTGTTAGGCGACAATTGCTTTCCACCAGAAAGCAACTGTTCACTACCGTTAATATAGGGATCTACTGCCGGTTTATTGGAAGCTGTGTTTGCATAAAGGGTATATACTTGCTGGTTAGGTTGCTCCTTCATCATCACTGCCGTCCATTGGGTCATTGGTGCAGTCGGATATACCCAAGCCTCTAGTGTCATGCCGGTTGTAAGATTCAGTGAGGCGCTGTCATTCACTGTGATCCAGGCATCGGTGCCATTAAATTGCAGCGCATCTCCACTATGGCCTGAGGTGATGCTGACAGCATTTGTAATAGTGCCATGATTAGCGTTTCCCGAGGCATCGGCAACAGTCGTGCCGTTAATGTCCTCAAATCCATAGGCAGCTACCAATCCTACTAAACTGGTTGTTGAAATTGGATCGGGAATAATTACGGGAGAAGAAATGGGCGGTGGCGGTGGCGGTGGCGCTGTCACAGTAATTAGATTTGGATAAGTCTTGGTTACGCTGCCGCTGGGTCCTGTTGCTGTCAGACTCACGGAATACGTTCCTGCCGTTGGATAGGTCACGCTGACAATTTGAGCTGTTGAATTTGTAACCGAAGGCGTATATGAACCGGGAAAACTCCATGCCCAGCTTGTAACTGCCCCCGTTGTAACCGGTGTGAAATTTACCAGAAACCCCTCGCTACCGATTGTTGTACTTGGTGTGAAATCGGCCGTTAATGCCGTTGACACAGGTATTGTCAAGGTGACTTCATTAGAATAAGCGCTATACGCGGTTTTGGTTGAGTCATAGGTATTTACCGCGAAATAGTATGTAGAACCTGTTATTAGCCCCGACAACGCATAAGTTGTTGTATTGCCTACATCAATGCTTGAAGTGTAATTGCCACTGCTTTGACCGTAAGACACTATATAACCACCCACATTAGATGATGGACTGGCGTTCCATGTCAGGTTTACGTTTGCAGCTAATAAGTTTCCATTGAATAAAAACAGGCCGAGTCCGGCCAATAAAATAAGTGGTGACAGCTTGCGCAAATAAGTGTTGATAAAATTATTATTCATAATGGTTTCTATAGACCCAATTAATTTAGGAATTGGCTTAAAAGTTAGCAGAAATGATTTTTTTGCAATATTGTTAAAAAGATACAGTAACTTGATGTTCAAGTTTTTACATTGGCCTTTAAAAACAGTAAGTTAAAAGCCATGAAATTTAGGTTGTTGAGTTTATTTTATACTATACAAATGACATGAATCATAACTCATTGATTTATAATAAATATAAGCCTGACTTTGTTAAATTAAAATCAACAGCTTATAAAAACTTGAACATCGAGTGCAAAGAATTTATTGTTCCTCCTGATTGTCCATGAATTTAAAACACCTACATTTGAATAGGTGAGCACTGGCTATAAGCTAGAATGTTAAACAGCTTCTAAAGTCCTAATGGATTGAAATATAAATTTCTCCATTAGCTAAAGCTGGTTAAATTATAAAAAACTATAATTAAGGATTTCTTAATTACATAAAATTGATGTTCAAGTTTTAAAGCTTATAAAAATAAGAAAGGAAGCGTATAAGCTAATGTAAGTATTCAAGCCCCCTCTTTTACAAAGAGGGACTGAATACTTACAAGCTAATCAGTGTTAGAACGACGAAAACGACAAGAAAAAATCGCAAAGAGCCAAAACGCAGTAAAAAAAGCATCATTAAATTGATGTTACGATTACCAATCTTTAAACCATACAGCTGACTTACACAAAATCTTTATGATTTTATTGTGCCACATGATAATAAAATTAATATCATCGTCTTGATTTTAATATAAATATTCTAACGAGCAGGGATTATCGATACCCCCGATTTAGCAAGGCATGTCCATTAAGCCCTGGCGCAGATCCAAACATCCACGCGACTTACGCCGGCTTTTTTTAATAGTAGGGCCAGTTCATGCGCGGTTGAGCCGGTAGTCATTACGTCATCGAGTATGGCAATATGCTGGGCGTGTATGGGTTTTCTGATTGAGAACGCATTTTTTATATTAAGGTGACGTTGTTTGGCGGTCAACGCTATTTGATGCGGTGTGTGGCGATGCCTAAGGCAACTGCTCAGATCTAACGGAATTTGTAATTCTTTGGAGACTGTTTTGGCAATTTCTATCGCCTGATTAAAACCGCGCTCGCGGTAACGGCTTTTATGCAGCGGAACCGGTAGTATCAAGTCCGGTCTTTGCGCTGTTTTTTTTAGGTGATCAGCCAATAACAGACCCAGTAAACGTGCATTTTTGGTGTGTGAGCCAAATTTTAATGAGGTAATCAGATGGCGCATTTCGCCTTGATAAATAAAAGGCGCGTAGGTTTCGTCAAAAGCCGGTGGTGAACTTAAGCAACGTCCGCATAAAGTAGGCGAGGCTACGGGAATTTCGAAAATTTCAGCGCAGCGATAACAGCACTGATTATTCTTAGGTAAGCGTTGATAACACGGATCACATAGATCTCGCGACTCAAAGCCTTTATTGCCACACAAGATGCAGGTAGGCGGAAGCAGGTAATCCTGTATAATATTGATCCAGTTGTGTACTCTTTTCATTTCAACAGGTTGACGAATGCTGTCATTGCTTGTTACTCATAATTTATTGACTGTCGCTGGAGATTAACCGAATGCCTGCAAACCCTGCCATTAACCAACCTGTTTCACCTGCTATCCGCCATGATTGGCAACTGGATGAAGTGCAAGCGTTGTATGCTTTACCCTTTAATGATCTGGTTTTTAAAGCCCAAACTGTGCATAGAGAGCATTTTGATCCTAACGAAGTTCAAATTAGTAGCTTGTTAAGTATAAAAACCGGTTCGTGTTCGGAAGATTGTGGTTACTGTCCGCAAAGTGCGCGTTATGATTCAGGTTTGACACCGGAGGCATTAATGCCGGTTGATGCGGTTTTAAAGGCTGCAAAGCAAGCCAAAGACCAAGGTGCCTCGCGGTTTTGTATGGGCGCTGCCTGGCGTAAACCCAAAGACAAAGATGTTGAACGGGTGATAGAAATGGTTCAGGGTGTCAAAGCACTGGGCATGGAAACCTGTGTTACCTTGGGCATGTTGACCGATGCCCAAACGCTGAGATTAAAGGAAGGCGGTCTGGATTATTACAACCATAATCTGGATACTTCTGAAGACTATTATTCCGAAGTGATTACTACCCGAACCTATCAGGATCGTTTGGATACCTTGGCACGCGTCAGGGATGCCGGTATTAATGTGTGCTGTGGCGGTATCGTTGGCATGGGTGAAAGTGATGTTGACCGCGCCCAGTTGTTAATTCAGTTGGCCAATATGCCCAAGCATCCTGAAAGTGTACCGGTTAATATGCTGGTTCAGGTTGAAGGTACGCCGTTAATGGGGACTGAAGCGCTGGACCCGATTATTTTTATCAGAACCTTGGCCGTTGCCAGAATTATGATGCCGCAATCACGAGTGCGTTTGTCGGCAGGTCGCAGCATGATGAGTGATGAAATGCAGGCCTTGTGTTTTCTGGCGGGTGCAAACTCCATTTTTTACGGTGATAAATTATTAACCACCGACAATCCCATGACCAATCATGATTTGGCTTTGTTTGAACGCTTGGGCGTGTATTCCGGCGGTTCAAGTTACGCCTGATGACGGCTGCATTTTCACAGTTGCCCGATAATCTGAAGGCTATTGCTAAGGCAGGTTTGTATCGCTCCAGACGGGTTATTGATTCACCTCAAGGGATAAATCTGCCTATCGATGGTAAAAATTGCGTTAATTTTTGCAGTAATGATTATCTGGGTTTGGCAAATCATCCCGAGGTGGTTGGCGCTTTTAAAACAGCGGTTGATCGCTACGGTGTTGGCAGCGGTTCCGCGCATTTAATCTGTGGGCATAGTACCGCGCATCATGCTCTGGAAGAAGAGTTGGCCGCTTTTACCGGTCGTGATCGGGCGTTATTATTTTCTACCGGTTATATGGCTAATATCGGCGTCATGTCAGCATTATTAAGTCGTGGTGATGCGGTATTTGAAGATCGTTTAAATCACGCCTCTTTGCTGGATGGTGGTTTGATGTCCGGTGCACGATTTAAACGTTATGCCCATGCTGATGTTGATAATCTAACGCTTCATCTTAATAAAGCCACCGGTAATAAACTCATCGTAACCGATGGCGTATTCAGTATGGACGGTGATTTTGCACCGCTGCAAGTCTTATCTGCTACCGCAAAAGCCGGTGCAGCATGGCTGATGGTGGATGATGCGCATGGACTGGGTGTTATCGGTGAGCGCGGTGGCGGGCTTTTGGAATATTACGGGCTTAACCAGGATGATGTGCCGATATTGATGGGTACGCTGGGTAAAGGTTTTGGTACTTTTGGTGCGTTTATAGCGGGATCTGATGCGTTGGTTGAAACATTGATACAGAAAGCCCGCACCTATATTTATACCACGGCGTTACCGGCGGCAGTCGCTGAAGCAACGCGGGCCAGTTTAAAAATTGTCATCGCAGAAAATTGGCGCAGAGATAAACTTAAAAAATTGGCTGATCGTTTCAGGCTGGGGGCAGGGCAGTTAGGTTTGGCTTTGGTAAATCCCCTTGATGCTACAAGCTTTAATTCAAATCATATAACGTCTGCAATCCAACCGATCATAATCGGCGATAGTCAACGGGCAGTTGCTATCAGCAATGATTTGTTAAAAGCGGGATTTTTGGTCAGTGCCATCAGACCGCCTACAGTCCCCAAAGGCAGTGCCCGTTTACGGGTGACATTTTCAGCATTGCATGAAGAATACCAGGTTGACCGGTTGCTGGATGCGCTGGATAAGGCAGCCCGACAGTAAGGCAAAAATTATTCACCACGAAGACACGAAGAGCACGAAGAAAAGCAGGGGTTTTTCATTGGCAAGTTTAAAGTTGAAGCGTGACGAAGCTCGCAAGGGCAAAAGATTTTTACCACGAAGACACGAAGAGCACGAAGAAAAGTAGGGGTTTTTCATTGGCAAGTTTAAAGCTGAAGCGTGGTGAAGCTTGCAAGGGCAAAAACTGTTCACCACGAAAACACGAAGAGCACGAAGAAAAGCAGGAGTTTTTCATTGGCAAGTTTAAAGTTGAAGCGTGGTGAAGCTTGCAAAGGCAAAAACTGTTCACCACGAAGACACGAAGAGCACGAAGATTTTTCTTTGGTTTTTCTTCGTGTCTTCGTGGTGAAATGTCTTAAATTGATGTCTATGCGGTCGGGTTGCACCTTTCACCTTTCACCTTTCACCTTTCACCTTGAACCTGCATTTAACATGACTAAAATCCATCAACAAACTTTTGGTAAAGGCAAGCCTATCGTTCTGGTGCATGGTTGGGCGATGCACAGTGGTATTTGGCGAGATTTTGCACGGCAGTTGGCAAAAAATCATCAAGTGACTTGTATTGATTTACCGGGGCATGGGCAGAGTAAAAAAATTGATTCATTTATTCTTGAACAGGTCAGTGAGGCACTGGTTAATGCCGTGTCGGATGAAAGTAGTTGCTGGTTAGGTTGGTCATTGGGTGCTACGGTGGTGCTGGATATAGCCAACCGGTTTCCTGAACGTGTCAATTCACTGGTTTTGCTGGCGGGCAATCCTTTATTTACGCAATCAACGCACTGGTCAGGTATAACTGTTGAGTCGCTGGATGCGTTTGCCGACCAGTTGAATGAAAACTGTCAAGCGACGTTGCACCGCTTTTTATCCTTGCAAGTGAATAACTTGCCTGCTTACAAAACCTTAATAAAAACCCTTAAAGCTGCGGTTATGGAATGTAATGTACCCGATAAAGAAACCTTGCAAGGCGGTCTTGATATGCTCAAACAGGCAGACTTACGCCCCGCTTTGGCGAATATAAACGTGCCTGTTTCCGTGATATTAGGTGGTAAAGATACGCTAGTACCCGTCAATGCAGGGCAAAACATGCAGGCGCTTTTGCCTAAAATAAAACTTAACATTATTGATAGGGCAGGGCATGTGCCATTTTTATCACACCCCGAAGAGATAATAGCCGTTATTTCCCGTTTTATGGATGACAATGACCTTGGATAAAGTCGGAATTAAACGCTCATTCGCAGCGGCTTCAGATACTTATGACCATGTCGCCGAATTACAGCGTACCGTGGGCAGAGAATTACTCCACGCTATTGATACGACCCATTTGACAGGTACACTGTTGGATTTGGGTTGTGGTACGGGTTTTTTAACCGGTGAATTGTTGGCGCGTTCGCGTTATGAAACCATGATAGCGCTGGATATTGCGTTACCGATGTTGCAAGCAACACAAAGCAAACTGGCGAATAAGCCTAATATGGGTTATGTTTGTGCAGATGCAGAGCACTTGCCCCTTGGCGAACAATGTATTGATGCCGTATTGTCCAATCTGGCCTTGCAATGGTGTCGTAACCTGGATGCTGTTTTTACCGACATTAAACGCGTGTTGAAACCGGAAGGTCAGTTGGTTTTTTCTACCTTTGGGCCACAAACATTACACGAATTAAAAAGTGCCTGGGCTACCGTTGATCACTATAGTCACGTAAACGAATTTTATAGCGAAGCACAGCTTAAGCAATTTCTGTTGCAAGCAGGATTTAAAAACAGTCAGCTCAAAAGCACCGTCTATATTTCGCGTTACCAGTCTGTTTGGACGTTGATGCAAGAATTAAAACACTTGGGTGCGCAGCATGTGGTTGCCGGTCGTAATAAAAAATTAACCACCAAAACAGCCATGCTGAAAATGATTACGGCTTACGAAAAACATAAAGTCAGTGATCAGATTCCAGCGACCTTTGAAGTTATTAGCGTGATTGCCAAGTTGTAATCAATTATGGAAAAAGGCTATTTTATAACCGGTACCGATACCAACGCAGGAAAAACCTGGGCAACCATTGCGTTGATGCGTTATTTTAAGCAGCAGGGAAAAACCGTTGTCGGCATGAAACCGGTTGCCGCCGGGTGCTTTAATCAGGACGGCCGGTTGAAAAATGAAGATGCCTTGCTGATACAAGAAAATGCGTCATTACACATTGACTATGACTTGCTCAATCCTTACGCCTATCAATTACCCGTATCGCCACATATTGCGGGTATCAACAACCCGGTCAATCTGGTTACCCTTGTCGAGCGTTTTACTGCCCTGAAAGAAATGGCTGAAATCGTGCTGGTCGAAGGTGCCGGTGGTTGGTATGCGCCGTTAAATGACCATGAAGATATCAGTGACTTGGCAAAAGCGCTGGCATTGCCGGTCATCTTGGTCGTTGCCATCAAACTAGGCTGCATCAATCATGCAAAATTAACGTATTGGGCGATACAACAGTCAGGCATCCCGTGTGCCGGTTGGATAGCCGTCTGCGCAGATCCCGACATGCTAAAACCGGATGAAAATATAGGCACGATTAAAAGTGCTTTGGATGCTCCCTTGCTGGGGATTTTGCCTTATCAAGCCACCGCCAATTTTGATTTATTGGCGAGTCAGCTGGTACTGTAAATTTGTAACCACTCAATAGAACATGGTTTATCCGGATTTCAATTTTAGTCGATCTCTAATTTAAGCTTGATTCTAAACCAGGCTTTACCAACAATTGGCGACCGTTATTCCTGTTGTATTAATAACGCCTTTAACGCCAGTATGAGTCAACGTTAATGTTCCGCATCTGTCGTTAGCCTGTGCTCCAGCGGGTGCTGCACTTAAGGTATAACTGCTGGCAGTAGCAGTGATGGTTATCGTGTAATAGTCTGTATTAGTCGGCGTAACACCTACGTAGCTATTGGTAGTCGTAAAGTTACGTTCCATCGTATTGGCCAAGCCCAGTAATGCCCCCTTTGCATCCGCTCGCCGTGACTTCATCACACTATCTTGATAACTGGGATAAGCGATACTGGCCAAAATACCCACGATGGCTACGGTAATCATTAGCTCAATGAGTGTAAAACCTCGTTGTATTTGTTTCATAATTTTACCGCGTTACTTTCTGTGGGATATTATTAAGAAAAGTGGTGGGCAAAAAAGCATTACCCACCTTAATTCAACTATTTCAATTGTTGCCAAGATCTTCGGGCACCGCTACCGACAAAACCTCCACTACCGCCTCCTCCTCCAGTATCAACAACAATGCCCATTACTGCAGTTGAGCCACTGAGGTATTTGTAGTCAACAGTACTAGAGGCAACTATCGCTGGCGTTTTAGTAATGCCGATAGCCAAATCAATCCCCGACACGGAGTGTTTAACACCAGCAATCATTACAAAATCACTGGCATTAACTACGCCATCCCCGGTTATATCAAAGGCCGCACCGCCAAATTCTCCGCCACTTAGCGCATCGAGTTCCATTAAGCGGGATTTACCGCCGGACTCGCAGGGATCAGGGCTAGGAATTACCGTAGCAAATATCACTAAGCCCCGACGTACAAGAGGAAAACTGACAACCCGTTCACCTTCGGCAATATTTACTGGTTTAAGTAAATTTAAGGCCCAACCAAACCTTCTACAACCTGCTGTGTTGGTATCGGCATAACACACTGTATTTTTTGACACGACACGAATAGGTTTGGTAGTTGTTGCGCCACCTATAGTGGTTGCTATACCCTCAAAATCGATAGTTTGCACCGTCAACGAAGCCCGATTAGTTATTGCAGTGCCTTTGTCCCATAAGCCGTAAAAAGTTTGCACTTGTGGACTGGTGCCTACAATATTATCACCGATTTCAAAGTACTTACCGGCTCCAAAGTATACCATAAGACCTACGCCATTTTGATCAGACCCAGCAACTCCCACTGGGCCCACATTAGGCTTGCCGGTAATCGGTTGGCGATCAGTTGCACTGCAAGTCGTGGTTGTGCAAGCGACAAAGAATGGGCTACTTGGAACAGGCCAACTACCGGCCGCACCCGATAGATCAAACTTCCATAAATTACCGCATAAATCCCCTGCATAAACGGTATCGACACCTAGATCATTATTAGTGTCAACAGCAATCGGTGATGAAAGTCCATTAGGGTTTCCTAAGCAGTTACCCACATCAATTTTTTGCCACACTACACCGGTACTGGCATCAAGGACAAACAGCACGGCATGACCATAATCACTGTTATAACCATTTGCAACAATCACAGCCCAATGGCCATCTTGCATTCTAACTACAGAAGGTTGTGCCAGGGTGTAACCCAGATCACCGCCATCGGGGTGTAGAGTTCCGGGAAAAGTAGAGGTATTGGGGGTGCCGTCTGGTTTATTGGCACTGGTAAATTCCCACAATGCGCCACTGGCACCAAAAGCATTCGGATTAGTGACATCAAGCGCGAACACTGCACGCCCTCCTAAATTGTTAATGGTATCGCCTCCAGCACCCGTGGTGCCGGCTAGCAACGTGTGCCAAGCTCCACCAAAATTAACATCACCCGCAGCAGACATGCCATCGACATAATACTGATGGTTATTGGCTGCGTTATAGGTGGGTGATGTCAACTTACTCAATTCAGGAAACACGACATTGGGTATGTAAGCAAACACTTCCTGTCCACCCGTTCTGCTGGCATTAAACCCATGCAGCATTCCATCATTAGCTCCTACATAAAGCATGGGCGTTCGGCTAATTTTGCTGTCAACAAATGCACTATAACTGGAATCCAATGAACTATATCCATAATCTTCATTACCCACATAAACCGGGTCGGAATTGACAATATCACCCAAGAGGTTAGTTCTATTTCTAAAAGAACCGCCATTTTTTTGCTCTTTGGCATCACCACCACGCAACCAGTCAAGTCTTAATATTCCCATGGCAGTGTCAACAACTCCATTTAGATTGTTCAAATAATGCTGTTGTGAAAACGGTACAGGAGCTGGAGTATCAGTATCCTTGGTAAGATTGGCCCATAGAAAAGGGACACCCCGAAGACCTGCAACCGCAGAAGGATTATAAGTCCAGATATTTCGACCACCATAGGCAGCTGGAACAATCAATGCAGACGCTTCCCAAGTGGGCATCAACGCTCCCGTACTGGTATTAGCGCTATAAGCCTGCAATTGGCCACTCCAGTCCGTTGATCTAAATTTAGCCTGATAGACCTGGGTGCCGGTATCCAGGCGCGTAGAATTTGCCGCCACCGCAGAAGCAGATGCACTGGCTGCAACCACGTTAGCGAAAGCAGCATTTAAAGCTGCGGCTAATTGGCTAGGATTAGTGGCGTAAAAGTAATTATCGGGGATTTTAATTCCATCGCTGATCCTTCCATTGCTGTTCCATTCACTGGGTAGATCGGGAATACCATTGCTGTTGCTATCAACAAAACCACCCCATTTAGCTGCATAAAAAAGAGGTTGTTCCAAGCTTGCAGCAGAGGATAGCCCTATATTATAAGACACGGTGGTAGCTGTTTCATCAGGCGGCCCTAAGTAATTAGTACCACTCGTACCACAAGGATGACAATAGGCTGTGGTTTGTGAGGTCGATGTCGTTCCGGTGGTTGTCAAGCCTGAAACAAAAGTCCCTGGACTCGGATCGTTATAGACGTATCCTTCAATGCCCGAATGGGCGTGAAAGCCATCATGGTCTGTCCCGCTTAGTATATATCCGAATCCCATGGAATAAGGCGTCGATTGATAAATCGTTTGGGTTGTTATTTTAACCTGACTTGAACTCACGCTGTAGGTCAGAACGCCCCACATATCCATATCGAAATCGCCGCCTTGTTCACTATCATCCCAATTAACATAAATCTTTCCGCAGTTCCATGTGCCGGAAGGGGGAGGAGTAAGCAGGGAGCAATTTTGATGAACAATCTTGAAGTCAACAATGGTACAGTTACCACCGACAGAAGAGTCCTGGCAGGCGGGTAATATTGTTACTGTTTTAGTGGCGCTCCCTGGAACAGGAATTACAATCTTGGGGATTTTGGGGGCTAACGCAACCCCATAAGTCGTCACCAACTGGTTGCCCTGCAACCCAAGTTGAATATCGTTGTTATGTGCAAATTGAGCCAGCCCGGCAATATGATACGTACCGGAAAGCCGTGGCGCGTCCGGACAGGTGCCTTTCACATCACTGAGATTGTTCACGGTTTTTGCGGTACACAATTGGTTATTGTTAGTGCCATTTTCGCCTACAAAATAGCTGTGGCCAGGAATGCCTTCACCCACGCCTACTGTATTAGTTAACGCATTCATGGCTGTAGTGCTAATATCGGCAACATTAGCAAGTTGGTCGCCGTCGTATGAACTGGTGCTAGCATTAAACTGGATCACATTTAGTTTTGCGCACCATTCGGTAACATTTATTGGAGGGTTATTGTGAGTAGCAACCGATAAGCCCGGTATATAGGACGATTCAATAGCAGTCGTGGTGGAATAATCACTTAAGGCACTATGATTTGACAGATAACGTAAAGACTCCAGAAATATCTCTGATTGGGGGTTGCCCCAATTGCTGCACATACTATTTGTAAAGGTGTTTAGACCCCAAGTACAGTTGTCACTGCCTGTGATGCCGAAATAGGTGCCATCATCGTGTCGGTAGCCATGTATTCTTAACAAGTTTAATGTGTTGATGATCCCGCCTGTTGAGGGTGTCGATTTGAAAGTCCCGTTGGTGGTTTCATTAATCTCATCAGTGATGGAAGAAATGTTCTTACGCAATACTCCGCCCGATTTATTTTTTCCATAAGACCCCGTCATCAGGCCAAAGTGTATCAGGTCACTATCACCGTAGGTCTGCAATAAACCGATTGGCTTTATAGTGCCGTCGGGATAGGTCTTGCAATTTTCCTTGTTTATTAAACCGTTCACACACACTTTTACCCGCAGAATAAAATCTCCTGAGCCAGAATTGCTATTACTGGGATTATTGGCAGATGCGCTGAGACCTGAACTGGCTGTTACATTACCGTTAGAAGCAGTTTTTTCTTGAGACCAACGGCATTGCCAACGTTCGTTAGCGCTCCAGAGACTAAAGTCGCCCTTGGCAACCCGAAGCAGAGGTGCATCGGTAACGTTCTGAGAGAGGGGGGTACTAGATACTGTCGTATTGCAAAGTGTGATACCGCTGCCCGAGGTATAGGGCGTGAGCTTGCTGAGTTCAGCAGGGTCTTCATCAGGGCTTTTGTAAAATTTGGCAAAACTGTGGGCATCGTTGGGAATATAAGTACGCTCTAGGACGGTATTGCCATTATTGATAGTCGTGGTTGCGTAAGTCGTCGATGTGGTATTGGTAGCTGTTTGGGTTGCGGTCGTGACTATGGTAGTGGTTGTGTTGGTGGTTGTGGTTTTTGATGTGTTATTTATTACTGTGACTGCGACAGTGTTGCTGTATTTGTTTGGATCGGAACCAGAACTGCTATGACTGGTGCTCGTGCAAGCACCAATGGTAGGTGTGACTGTCGTAGCTATTGAACTTGTGCTTGAAACAGTAGTTGCCTGAGCATGATGACCGCCAACATCAGGATAAGTAAGCACTTTAGTTGTAGAGCTGTTATTTGTGATGGTGGTGATTCCGTTAACAGTTGACGCAGGAAAGCCTGGATCGTTGGTGGTTGCGCTAGCGGTGGAAGGTGTGGAATAAGTGGTCGTAGGTCCAGTTGATGATCCGGCGCTAACAGTCGGACCAGTGGCGCTCGGGAGATTATGAGCAGCAGCAGTGCAAGCGTTTGTCAGTGCTAATGCAGCTGTCGAACCAGTGCTTGTAGCAGTAAGGTTAGTGCCTGCTGGTGTAGTGGGAGCAGGGGTAACTGTAGTGGGAACCGTAGTAGGGCCAACTGTACTGACTGGGTTGGTAACAACAGTGGTGACAACAGGTGTTGTGCTGCTAGTGCTGGTGCTAGTCGCGCCGGTTGAGCCCAGATCAATGGAACGCAATCCACCATAAAGAATTTTTCGGATGGTATCAATACGAGCCATGCTGGCCCAGTTTAAGAAATTGCCGCTCCAAAGGCCAACAGTACAGTAATGATCGAGGGTTGGGAGGATAGGTTCAAACTCACTGTTGACATAACTATAGCATTTATAACTATCGAAATAGCCATAATAATCGGTACCGTTTTCGTAAGTTGTGTCAGGATTGCCATCATTATTCAAATCAGAATAATCATCATAGGCCTTAAAATACAACTGTTGATCTTTGGAGACATTCAACATAACAACCGGTGTTACGCTGGTGGTAAGAAATAGCGGTGATGTCGCAATAGCGGCATAACTAATATTGGCTGAAAGCCCGATTACTAAAGTCAACCATAGAGTAGCCAGAAAGCTTGTCAGAATTGGGTAACGTTCATGTTTAAAAGTTTTCATTGCAAATCTCCGGTGGGAAGGTTGCCGGGCTGGATTGATGTATCCACAAGCCTGAGTGATAAATTTTAAGTGGTGGGCGAATAGACTGATTGCAATATAACCACTGTGTTAGTGGAAGCACCGGTTGCTCTAACGGTTATTCTGTAAGGCGGTGGAGGCATAACTGTACAAGGCGGGGTAAAACAAGCCGCTGGTAATTGTTGAATGATATAAACCGGCGTGGAGATGCCATTACCTAGCGTAGTGACTGTGGAAGTCACCTTTGAGTTTGTCGTCCAAAAACTATCCGTTAAAATCGCGGAGGCGGCAGGTATAGTTGATGTTTCAGAATAAAAGCCCCCAGTACCGGCATCAGTAAATGTTGGCAAAGCATTGGGTGGATCCAGACTTGCTTCCGCAGCATTTAGGGCAGATTCCGCAGCCTGAAAAGCCAAATTTCGATCACGCAGATTACCGGCCATTTTTTCTTCCAGTGAAGTGGTTTGCATGCTGGATGCACCTATTATCGTCAATAATAACAACATAATTAAACTGATTATCAATACCGCGCCGGATTGATCTGTCGAGTTGCCTTGCAACACAATAGGGTTGCTAAAAGAATACTTTCCTGAAATCACTCGTAGTGAGCGGAGCCAAACTAATAGTTGATTGTCCATGTTGGCCTCTTTGTTATCTCAACCGGTTACGCAACGCAATAGTTGCTGTAAAGTTTCTTGTTAAGCGTCGGTCTGTGACAGTGGCTCCTTTGTAGGTATAAGTTCTGGATGTTGAGGTTAAATTGTCGTCAATAGATCGGGCTGTTAAAACAACGCGAACACTGATAACCTGCGCCCAATTGCCGGTGGGGGCATTAAGATACTGATTAGCCGAGCCGTCAGCATCGGTATCTATACCATAGGTAATCTGCATATTTTCAATGCCTTCAACTAATTCCTCTGCGTTATTAGAGCCAACTCGATGATAAAGCGAAGGTTGATTGCTTGGGTTTTCTCTGACGTAAAAACTGATCGTGTTAACTGGGTAGACTAGACCGCCAACATAGGTTTTACCCAGATTATTGGTCGAATTATCGGGTGAGCAACCGCTGCCTGTGTTATGCGAAAGAGTGCCTCCTGCTACTGCACTGACTTGGAAGAACGCAGCGGCAGAACAATCTGAGACCACGGCGGTGGCGCAGTGATTTGCACCTGCTGAAGTTAAAAAACCGGCGGCTTTCAAATTTTCTGTGGTGGCTGTTGCGTCTAAGGTAAGGTCTGCAGTAGCTGTAGTATGTACAGCCACAGTAAAACTTTGATCATCCGCACGGCGAATAGTGATAACATCGGAGCCACCAAGTGGGGAAGTAATCGCTGCATTTATGGCAGGTGTCCATGCCGATGCCGAGCTTGCTTCAAAGCCCTCAATTGCCGTACCAAAATTATATAAAAAAGCTGTTGGCGTATTCAGTGTATTGGTAAGTGTGGCTCCACTATTACACCCTATAAAACCTGCCATACGAATATCACTGGCTAAAAAATCCAGTGCAAACCGCCCGTTTTCCTGCAATCTGGATAAACCATCCTGCATTCTGTAAGTTTGTTTGCTGCCTATAAAAATCTGTAGCACCCCGCCCAACAAAAACGCGCCTATCAATAAAGAAATCATGATTTCTATCAGGGACAAACCGGTTTGACAAGGTTTATTTTTCACAACTGAAATCTCGTTTGAAAGTTCAGATTATTTGTGTCATTGCCATCCCTGTCATCATCCCAGGTAATGCTAATGGTATACACCTTAGCAGAAGGAGGAGGCAGGGTTCCTATGCCGCTGGGCAAGTTATTTTTCACTGCCCTGTTCCATTCAAATAGATCGTTTTCTGCCATTTCAGCCGGACTGCAACCACTTGTGGTCAGGCAAGTCGCTTTTGCAGTGGCTGAACTCGGGAGAATGGCAGTATAGGTAGCTTGCCCAGCGGCATTGGCACGCATTCTGTCGGCCAATTCATAAGCCAATTGCGTGGCCTGGCTGCGATTGTAGGCACTCTGGTTGTTTCTCAGGCTGGTAACTTGCAAGCCTGCCAAGCCCAGCAAACCGACCGCCAGCACCACCATTGCAATCAGAACTTCAATTAGAGTAAATCCGGCGTTTTTGTTCATTTTGTTAATGAATTACGGGCAATTACCGGGCGTTGCGTCAACGCTAGGCCTACCGGTTGAATTTATCGTTATAGTTCGTTGGGGCATTCCTAAACCCGAACCATTACATAAGATAAACGTATCACCAATAACAACGTTACTTAAGCCACTGGGTAAATAGGCAGCATAGTCTTTGTATGCGCTATTGCCTGTTGTTATTGTATAGCCGCTTGGTAACGCATCGTAAGTTCTTAACAAGCAATCTTGACCTGTAGCGCAGGGTGTTGAGGGGGTAGCATCGTCACAGGTTTCGTTACCATTGATATCTACAAACACATCCCAACCGTCTTTCCAGTTTGTACCTGTTTTTGTGCATGACTTGGCGTCTACCTTTCTTACTGTCACTTGCACACCCCGCTTTATCGCCTCGCTACGCGCCAAATTTAACGCCGTCACCAATTCATTAGTATAAGTTGTCAAGCGGTTGCTGGAGATAATGGAGGTAAAGCTGGGGATGGCAACACCTAATAGTATCCCTGCGATGGCAATGGTGACCATCAGCTCCATCAGGGTAAATCCTGGGCCTTGTTCCAACTGGTTGTACATGGTTTTTCGATACCCCCGTTGCTGTTGGGTTATGGCCATTGCGATAATGGTCAGCTGTCAGAGTTGATGTTAAAGCGAGTTAGCCTAGCCAATTATATCTTCCTTTGAGGCGCTGTTATTACAATTGGTTGTTAATACTGATTAACTGCCGTACTACGCAGCCTGTTTAAAAAGTAAGCCTGATTTTTCCAACTAGGTTGGCGATCTCCCCTACGGGACGGGGTTTGTAACCTCGTCCCAAACGTTTTGGCACTGCCACTGCCGCATTGCTCGACGGGAAGCTGGAGCTTCCAAGTCTGCATTCCCAAGCTGGAGAGACTGTGAAAGTATTCAAAATTCGGGTTGAATTTTGATTTCGTAAACCAATAATCAATGACTTACAACAGGTTTTTTGCTATTTTGTGTTTATTTTGGTTGTTTTTGATAATACTTTCACAGTCTCTGGAGCTTGGGAATGAGAGATCTTTGGGATCTAGAAAACTTTGGGAATGAGACAACTTTGCAAATAATAATCCCCTTACTTAAATAGCTCAAGCGTTTAAATTATTTCTTGTATTAAATGCTTGGCTCATAACTTCATCGTGGCCGACAACTCCACGGTATTTGAGCCTGTCCCACTGATTCGATACAAAATCGCATACCGAATGGTATACTAAAAGTACATCTAATCAAGGGGAATCCTCATGTCAGCCAAAATACAAACCAGCTTGCGCATTGATGCCGATAAGCTAACAGAAGCCAAACAAATACTATCCCAACTCGGCATGAACTTTAGTGAAGCTGTCAATATATTCACTAACCTGATTGTTGCTAAACAGGGTCTGCCCTTCGATGTCGCTTTACCCAATGAGGAAACCAAAGCCGCCCTATTGGATGTCCGTGCAAGAAAGAATCTGGAAACCATCACGTTTGAACAGCTCCAACGTGAAATCGGCGCACAATGAAGTTCATTTCGCGCCATAAAACGTTCATCAAAGATATGCGCAATTTCCGCCTGACGGACACGCAGGCAATAAAGTTTTTTCTGTATGTTGCTTGTTTGCTAAATGATGAACCATTACCACCTGAAGCCAAGGATCATGGGTTACAAGGTGAATGGAGCGACTTCCGCGAATTACATCTGGGCGGAGACTCTCTACTTATCTACCAGACTGATGCGCAACATGTTTACCTGACGCGGCTAGGTAGTCACGCCCAACTTTTCAAAAGTATGTGAGCTTCTTTTCCGCTGCTGGATGGGATTTGTAACCCCGTCCCAAACGTTTTGACATTGCCGCTACCACATTGCACGACAGGAAGCTGGAGCTTGGGAACGAGAGAGAAAAACGGAGTGCAATCGCTTCAGCTATTGCCTGTAAAAACAGCTAAGGATCGAGTATGAAATAACTATCCCCTCACCCCAACCCTCTCCCAGAGGGAGAGGGAGCAAGGTGCTTAAGTTATTTCATGAGCATTCCTTACACCCAGTACCTTGGAATTATTGTGATTCCGGGTAGCTGTTAAAAACCTTGTAATTATTTTCTTTATCAAAACTGACTACTTTATAGGCGTCTTTTTTGGCGCCCATTTCCATGCCCGGTGTACCTTTGGGCATGCCGGGAACGGCGATTCCGGCTATTTTTGGTTTGGTTTTTAGCAGGTTCATGATGTCATTGGCGGGTACATGTCCTTCAATAACATAACCGTCGACGATGGCGGTGTGACAGGAGGCCATCGCAGCCGAGACACCGTATTTATCCTTAATTGTCTGAACATCATCGGTAACGATGTCTTTAACCGTAAAGTTGTTGCTTTTGATATGTTCCAGCCATTTACCGCAACACTCACAGCTTGGGCTTCTATAAACAACCATAGCAACAGGTTGTTTGCCGGCTTCAAGGGTTTCGGCTTTTATTGGACTATTAAGAACCAGTAAGCCCAGCGCCAACATACTGTTTAATATTTTCATAAGTGCGTTCTCTCTGGTAATTATTGATGATAAGCAGGGCTGTAGGTATGTACCGCATCGACCATTGCTTTAACATGCTCGGGATTCATGTCTGGCAATATACCGTGTCCCAGATTAAAAACATGCCCGGAACCGGCTCCATATTTATGTAAAATGGATTTGACTTTTTCGACGATAATTTCCGGTTGCGCGTAAAGAGCGACAGGATCCATGTTACCTTGTAAAGCAACCTGGTCACCGACTCGGGCGCGGGCTTTTTGTATATCGGTCTGCCAATCCAGACCCAAGGCATCATAACCGGCGTCGGTCATGGCTTCCAGCCAAAGTCCACCGCCTTTGGTAAATAAAATGGTGGGGATTTGTTGTCCATCTATCGTGGTTTTAAGCAAAGCTCTGACTTGTTTGGCGTAATACAAAGAAAATTCAATATAATCTTCAGAAGTTAACATGCCGCCCCAAGTATCAAACAACATGACCGCTTGAGCACCTGCCTCAATTTGTGCATTCAAGTAGGCCGCTACGGATTGCGCCAGTTTATCCAGCATGACATGTAACAGTTTGGGCTGTTCATACATTAAACTTTTAACTTTCTGAAAACTTTTGCTGCTGCCACCTTCAACCATATAAGTTGCCAAAGTCCAAGGGCTTCCAGAAAAGCCGATTAACGGCACACTGCCTTGCAGGGTTTTTCTAATTAAGCGAACGGCATCAACCACATAACGTAAATCAATATCGGGGTCAGGAATAGGCAGTTTTTTAATATCGGCCGCAGTTTTAACCGGATATTTAAATTTAGGCCCTTCGCCTTCGGTAAAATAAAGCCCCAAACCCATCGCATCCGGTATGGTTAATATATCTGAAAACAAAATGGCCGCATCAAAATCAAAGCGGCGCAGCGGTTGCATTGTTACCTCACAGGCCAGTTCGGGATTGGTACACAGGTTTAAAAAGCTGCCGGCTTCTTCCCTGATTTTTCTGTATTCGGGTAAATATCTTCCGGCCTGACGCATCATCCACACAGGTGTGTAGTCAACAGGTTGTTTTAAAAGAGCTCTGATAAAGGTGTCGTTTTTTAATGCAGTCATTATGAAGGTTTAAGATTATGTTTAAAAAAGATAAGTGTCCACGAAAAACACGAAAGGCACGAAAAAAATTGATTGAAGTGTGCTGAGGTATGGCAGTCAAGTAACTTTAAACTGTGCCGCCTTAAGTCGGTAGCCGAAGTTTTTAAACATTTCGGTCGGGGTTGCAACCCCCGACCGGCATTGTTGGCTTTTCGAGCGCAAGCGAGAACAAGCGTTTCCGGCAGATCGTTCGCTGAGCGGAGTCGAAGCGCCGGCATCGTTATCATGGCTCCACTTAATTTTTCGCTCATTGAGTATCGCTACTTACACTGCCAATTGATTTTTCAACAACCGGAGCAGGCATTCGCTTAAGGTTGTATTCCGAGGTACTAAACCACTGAGTGCCAAGAGCTAAAGCAATTAGTCCCGCCACGGCCGCCATCAGAATCCCTAGCGAATAGTTACTTGGTATGGCCTCGTCCAGCACGGGGAGTTTATCGACTATTAAGCCTGGAATACCCTGCGTTTCTAGATAAACAGCGGCTATCAGGGTATCATCAATCTCATTAAAAGCGACCGGTGTGCGAAACTTAGTCGCTAAATGCTGTAAAAAATGACCGCATTGTTGTTCTGACAACGGCGGGATTTCAATTAAGTGACCGGCATCAAGCGCATTATCCGAGCTGTATTTAGCATCCAGCTCCTCATGCGTTAACGCAAAAACAATCCGTAAAACCGGATTGTTGGCGGCATAATCAATAAGGGTATTTATCAGTCCGGGCGCTAACTGCCCCGCCTCATCAATCAGTAAAATAATTTTCTTGTGTTGCTTTTCAAGCCCCCGAAAAGCACTCGATAAAGCGTTAAGCGGCAAGTTCCCTAGGTGATCTGGCTTAATAGCCTGAATCAGCTGTTTCTGAATCGTTTCGATGGTTAACTTTACTGTGCCTTTTACGGGACAATAAAACCATGAATCAATCTTACGCGCTTGCAAAATGCTTAAAAAAGTTGATTTACCAATACCTTTAGGGCCGCAAACAACCAACGCTTGCCTTGAGTTAGCCAGCAAGTGGATTAACAATTCCAGCTTGCGGGTTCGTTCCTGAGTGATCAAAGACTGCATGTGCCTGTTTTTTTGATCCGCCAAGGGCTTGTTCATAAGATACGTTAAGGTATCATTTCCTGCCATAAGTGTTAAGCGTTTGTATTAACAGGTCTTTGTCTACATCAATGGGCAGGGTGGCGACACCGATTTTTGATAACAAAATCAGCCTGATTTGACCATTCACATTTTTTTTATCAACGGCCATTAATTCTAAAAATCGATCTGAATCCAGTTGTTCGGGTGGCTGGGTAGGTAAGTAGCATTTTTTAAACAGCGCGATAATTCTGTCGACATCGGCATCCGTTAACCAGCCTTTTCTTCTGGAAAGATCCGCAGCCTGACAAGTGCCTATCGCCACGGCTTCACCATGAAGATAAGTGCCGTAACCTGCGCCGGTTTCAATGGCATGACCGAATGTATGGCCTAAATTTAAGGTCGCCCTAATACCGGTTTCAGTTTCATCTTCAGAGACAATCTGGGCTTTATTAATACAGGAGCGCTCAATAGCGTAAGACAGGGCTTGCTTGTCTCTAGCCAATAAGGCGCTGATATTAGTTTCCAGCCACTCAAAAAATTCGAGATCCCTGATCAAGCCATATTTAATCACTTCCGCCAAACCTGCGGATAATTGCCGATCATCCAACGTATCCAACACATCAGCATCGGCGATTACACATTGGGGCTGATAAAAAGCACCAATCATGTTTTTACCCAAGGGATGGTTAACACCGGTTTTGCCACCGACGGAAGAGTCAACTTGCGCCAATAAGGTGGTGGGTATTTGCAAAAACGCAATGCCGCGTTGATAACACGCCGCTGCAAAGCCGCCCATATCACCAATAACGCCGCCACCTAAAGCAATCAAGGTCGCATTACGGCTAAATTTACCGGCCAGTAATTTGTCAAAAATATGCGTGACCGTTTCTAAAGTCTTAAATTGTTCACCATCAGGCAATATGACGGTTTCAACAGCAAATCCCTGCAAGTTATTTAAAACCTTGTCGAGGTACAAAGGGGCAATGGTGGTATTGGTTACCACCATGACTTGCCGAGCTTTGATATGTTGAGTGTAAAGTTCGGCTTGGTTTAATAAACCAGCGCCTATATAAATCGGGTAACTACGGTCACCCAACTCTACCTGTAATTTTTTCATGTGTGTTAACGATTGGCCGATCTGTATTCTTCCAGGATATGACTAACAACGGCTTTGCTTTGCATCACGCCGGTATCAATTATAAAATCCGCACAGGACAAATAAAGATGCTCACGTTGGGCGAACAAATCTTCTATGCGCTCTTTGGGATTATCTGTTTTTAACAAAGGCCGTTGGGTATCCCGACGGGTTC
>JBAXUR010000010.1:0-47133 GCA_037129595.1 Methylococcaceae bacterium
TAAACAAAATAAACGGCAATTGCCAGCATCAGCCAACCCGCCACTAATGGCCCGACAACGCCATCATAGTTGCTGACCAGGTAGTGATAGGGTGAATTATAATCCGTGTCGAATATTTTTTTACTCATTTTTATTTGCCATACCCAGCAAGTATGGCAACCAATACAAAGCCCCAAACTGGCCTTTACCTGCGTTCTGAGTACGCCCAAAAAAATACCCACCATCAACAAGGCAAAAAATGCCGATAAAATTGCCGGATTCATCAAATGAGCAAACGCTTCACCCAGCAATTTAAAACCACTGAACATCGTAATATCCTGAACGGGTATGTCAGTATTGCTACTAAAAAAATGCAGTCCTGCATAATAAATCGAGCTAATTAAAATAGCTGCCATGACTGGTAACTTCTTGTTTAAAGACACCAACATAATCCCTCGAAACAGCGGCTCTTCAATCAGCGAAATTAACAGGGCAATTAATAAATTAATAGTCATGTTTTTAGCTAACAGCCCAATTGTCCAGACTTGAGTCTCATCAAGCACATTAATTTTAAGGACATAAAGGACAATAAAAACGGGTATCAAGGTCATAAAACCCAACCCGAATCCTTGCAACAATTGTTTTAAAAAAACGGGTCGTTGGGCAAACCCCAGCTCTGCTTTACTGATTTTTAGGTAAGCCATCGCCGGAAAAATACTTAGCATCAAAAACAACTGTGCTGACCGATTGATGAGTTGACGAAAAGAGATGGCATCCCCAATGCCCAGCACCATAAAATAGCTGATGACGCAAGCCAACGATAAAGCGGCCAGTAAGATTAAGAGCGGTACAACCGTATAAAAAAGATAACGCATTACTCGATACCCGGAGAAGAAGGCAACACAGGTAACGCCGGCGTTCCAAAATCGCCCCACAACATCTGTACTGCAGCCAAGGCGGCAAGTGATGCGGTTTCGGTTCTTAATATACGACTGCCCATGCGCACGGGAATAAATCCGGCTGCTTTTGCGATATCACGCTCCTGACCGGAAAAACCACCTTCCGGGCCGGTGAGTAGAGTCACATGCCTGTCTATAGGCGCAACATCTGCCAAGGTTTTTTCTGCGTAAGGATCAAGGAACACTTTCAATCCTTGCTGTTTACCAACCCACTGTTGCAATTGTTCGATTTCAGTCAGTTCCGGCACGGTGGTTCTGCCGCTTTGTTCGGCGGCATGTTGGACTATTTTTTGCCAATGCAATAAACGTTGCGGTTTTTTTTCGCCTTTAAATTGCACCACGCAACGCTCGGTTAATAACGGCGTAATAAAATTAACACCCAGTTCCACCGCCTTTTGTACGGACAAATCCATTCTGTCACCCCGCGAAATACCCAAGCCTAACGTTACCAACAACGGTGATTCGACGCTACGATCCAGCCAGGTGTTAACCAGAATCAGCACGGCTTTTCGGCTGACTTCTGCTACGGTGCATAAATATTCCCCACCCGCCCCATTGAATAAAATGATTTCGGCGTCTTTTTTTAAACGTAATACCGTTCTGACATAATGGCCATTCTCATCATCCAATTCAATTTCTTTACCTACCGCCAAATGCGCTGACGTATATAATCTGGAAACCCGCATATTAATCCTTAACCGCTCGCTGTATGCCATCCCAAGCCACTTCAGCGATGACTAAAAGTTCCTCCCCGGTAATAATATAAGGAGGCATAAAATAAATAACATTGCCTAAGGGACGTAACAATACCCCTTTTGACAATGCGTATTGATAGACTTTAAGACCTCTGCGCTCTTGCCATGGATACGGTTCGCGCGTTTGTTTATTTTTAACCATTTCAATGGCCAGTATCATACCGGTCTGCCGAACTTCTGAGACATGGGGATGCTCGTTAAAACGTTCAGCCACTTTCGCCATTATCACCGCCAGTTGTTTGTTTTTTTCGATAACTGCCTGTTGCTGGAAAATTTCCAGCGTTGCAAGTCCAGCCCTACATGCCAACGCATTTCCCGTATAACTATGCGAATGCAAAAAACCGGTCAGTTTTTGATAATCATCGTAAAACGCTTGATAGACTTGGTTAGTGGTTAATACAGCCGACAAGGGCAAATAACCGCCCGTTAAGCCTTTGGATAAACACATAAAATCGGGACTGATGGCGGCTTGTTCACAGGCAAACAAAGTCCCCGTACGCCCAAAGCCAACAGCAATTTCATCGGCAATTAAATGTACGTTATATTTATCACAAGCGGCACGCAGTAATTTTAAATAAACCGGATCATACATACGCATATTACCGGCGCACTGCACTAAAGGCTCAATAATAACGGCACATACCGTTTCAGCGTGTTCTTGTAACGCCTGCTCCATTAGCGTAAAGCGGCGCGTTGAATAATCCGCCCATGACTCGCCCGGTTCACGATAATAACAGTCAGGCCCTGGCACAGTTATCACATCCATTAGTAACGGCGCATAAGTTTCTTTATACAACGACACGTTACCTACCGCCAAGGCACCCAAGGTCTCGCCGTGATAACTGTTTTCCAGCGTTATAAATTTTGTTTTCTGGGTTTGCCCGTTATTTCGCCAATAGTGAAAGCTCATCTTAAGCGCCACTTCGACCGCTGCCGAACCATTATCGGCATAGAAACAACGATCAAGCCCTTCGGGAGTTATTGCCACCAGTTTTTCCGCCAAGTTAACGGCCGACTCATGGGTGAATCCGGCAAAAATCACGTGCTCCAGAGTATTAAGCTGATCTTTTAGTGCGGTATTGATATGAGGATTGGCATGACCGAACAGATTAACCCACCACGAACTAATCGCATCCAGATAGCGATTGCCGTCAAAATCTTCCAGCCAAACACCCTGCCCTTTTTTTATGGGAATAATCGGGAAGCTTTCATGATCCTTCATTTGCGTGCAAGGATGCCACAAAACGGAATGATCGCGCTGGGAAAGGGATTGGTTAGTCAATGAGAATGGCCTAAACTGTGGGTAGAAAAACACGCTTACCCCAATATCCAAATTGGGGTAAGGTCTTTGAATCGTTTACTTCCTATCGTCCGAAACGGCTTCGTCTCCACAGCATTTAAGAACGAGATCATTATTACTTCAAACCGTTCTGTAAAAAACCCGTGCCTGCCAATAACTTAGACGATAGATACCTATAATCCAACCATCCTGATTGGCGACTTTACTCTTACGTATGAGTTTGTAATCTTTCCAAAATTGCCAAGGTAGGTGCAGCTTGATTCATGGTATAAAAATGTAATCCTGGAGCACCGTTATCCAATAAGCGCTGGCAAAGATGACTGACCACATCCAAACCAAAGGCTTGAACAGATTCTCTGTCATCACCAAAACTTTCCAGACGTTTTCGCATCCAGCGAGGAATATCCGCACCGCACATTTCCGAAAAGCGGAATAGTTGCGCATATTGCGTAATGGGCATGATGCCCGGAACAATGGGGATTGTTATACCGTTTTTTTCGCAAGCATCTACAAAATAAAAATACGCTTCGGCATTATAAAAATACTGAGTAATAACGGCATTTGCACCGGCATCAACCTTGCGCTTGAAATTTTTAAAATCTTCGGCAGCATTTGCCGATTGTGGATGTACTTCCGGGTAGGCGGCAACGTGAATATGAAAGTAATCACCGGTTTCTTGACGAATAAACTCGACCAACTCATTGGCGTAACGAAATTCACCCGCTGACAACATGCCGGAGGGTAAGTCGCCTCTTAAGGCAACAATTTTGGCAATGCCATTATCCTGATAGTTTTTAAGAATCGCGCGAATATTATCTTTAGTCGAAGCAACACATGATAAATGCGGAGCAGCGGCTATCCCTTTTGTCTGAATATCAATAACGGTATCGAAGGTAAGATCGCGGGTTGAGCCACCTGCGCCAAAGGTAACAGAAAAAAAATCGGGATTTAGCTCTGCCAACTTGCTATGCACTTGTTGTAAATTTACCGCACCTTCTTCTGTTTTAGGTGGATAAAATTCAAAACTGAATAGCTGGGGATGTTTTTTTTGTGATTGCATTTTGGCCTCACTCACGGAAATCTACAGGTAGATTCTCCAAGGTCTTCATGAAAGTAACACAGTGAATGCTATGCGTACTTGGTTACTATAATTTGAGACGCAAGATGTAGAAACGCAAGGTGCGTCTCTACAGACTTTACATTGCCAAGCCGAAGCGTGAGAACAATGTTGGATCAATAACGATAATGATCCGCTTTATAAGGGCCTTCAACCGGAACATTTATATACTTGGCTTGCGCATCAGTTAAAGTTGTTAAATTAACACCCAGTTGTGCAAGGTGTGATCTGGCCACTTTTTCATCCAGATTTTTAGGCAGAATATAAACTTTATTTTCATACTTGGCGGCATTGGTCCACAGTTCTATTTGCGCCAAAACTTGGTTACAAAATGAATTGGACATTACAAAACTGGGGTGGCCTGTACCACAACCCAAATTCACCAGACGGCCTTCAGCCAAAATAAGCAAACGTTTGCCATCAGGAAAAATGACGTGATCAACTTGAGGTTTAATATTTTCCCATTCGTATTGACGTAATGAGGCAATTTCAATTTCTGCATCAAAATGACCAATATTACAAACGATTGCCTGATCCCTCATGGCTAGCAGATGCTCATGGGTAATAATGCCAAAGTTGCCGGTTGCCGTCACAAAAATATTGGCGATAGGCGCGGCTTCTTCCATAGTGACTACACGATAACCTTCCATCGCGGCTTGCAAAGCACAAATAGGGTCAATTTCAGTAATCCATACTATTGCACCCAGACCACGCAAAGATTGCGCACTACCTTTACCCACATCGCCATAACCGCAGACTACGGCTATTTTACCGGCAATCATGACATCGGTTGCGCGTTTAATGGCATCAACCAAAGATTCGCGGCAACCATACAGGTTATCAAATTTTGATTTTGTCACTGAATCGTTCACATTAAAAGCAGGGACTTTTAACGTGCCTTTTGCCAACATTTCATACAAACGTAAGACGCCGGTAGTGGTTTCTTCAGACAAACCTTTAACATCCGCCATTAACTCAGGATAGTTGTTATGCATCAGGGTGGTTAAATCACCGCCATCATCCAGAATCATGTTGGGTCTCCAACCATCAGGTCCTTCAATGGTCTGGACAATACACCATTCAGCTTCTACTTCGGTTTCGCCTTTCCAGGCAAAAACAGGTATGCCTGCCGCTGCCATTGCTGATGCGGCATGATCCTGTGTAGAAAAAATATTACAGGATGACCAACGTACTTCCGCACCTAAAGCAGTCAGGGTTTCAATCAATACCGCTGTTTGTATCGTCATGTGCAGACAACCCGCGATACGGGCACCTTTTAACGGTTTTTCCTGACCATATTCTTCACGCAAGGCCATTAACCCCGGCATTTCTGTTTCAGCAATATTGATTTCTTTACGACCCCAGGCTGCTAAAGCAATATCAGCGACTTTATAATCTTGTTGGCTCATTATTTTACCTACCTTGTTTATTTTTATTAGAGGCCAGCCGCATCTTTTAATGCGTCAACTTTATCGGTTTTTTCCCAGCTAAATGTATCTTCAGTACGGCCAAAATGTCCATAAGCGGCAGTAGTTTGATAAATGGGTCGTAATAAATCCAGCATTTTGATCAAGCCCTTAGGCCTCAGATCAAAGTTATCCCTGATAATTTGTACCAGTCTGTCTTCGCCAAGTTTACTGGTACCAAACGTTTCCACCGTAATGGAAGTGGGTTCTGCAATACCAATTGCGTAAGAAACCTGAATTTCACAACGCTCAGCCAAGCCGGCAGCAACAATGTTTTTTGCTACATAACGAGCCATATAGGCTGCTGAACGGTCAACTTTTGAGGGATCTTTACCCGAAAAAGCGCCGCCGCCGTGTCTTGCCATTCCGCCGTAAGTATCAACGATGATTTTACGACCCGTTAAACCGCAATCGCCTACAGGGCCACCAATAATAAATTGGCCGGTCGGATTAATAAAATATTTGGTGTCTTTATGTAACCATTCTTTAGGCAGAACCGGTAAAATAATTTCATCCATCACCGCTTCATGCAATGATTGGTTACTAATTTCCGGTGAATGCTGGGTAGATAAAACCACTGCATCAATAGCTACCGGTTTATTATTTTCGTATCTGAAAGTAATCTGACTTTTTGCATCAGGGCGTAACCATGGCAACGTTTTATTTTTACGGACTTCAGCCTGACGCTTGACCAACAAATGTGAATAAGTAATTGGAGCTGGCATCAATACATCGGTTTCATTGCTGGCGTAGCCAAACATTAAGCCCTGATCACCCGCACCCTGCTCATGATTGTCATCCTCGTCAACACCCATCGCAATGTCAGCAGATTGTTTGCCGATAGCATTTAATACCGCACAACTTTGACCGTCAAAGCCTATATCACCATGATCGTAGCCAATATCACAAACCACTTTTCTGACCAGTGCTTCAAGATCTACCCAGGCATTGGTGGTAATTTCACCCGCCAGAATAACCATGCCGGTTTTTACCAGTGTTTCACAAGCAACACGTGACCGTGGATCTTGTGCTAATATCGCATCCAGGACGGCATCGGAAATTTGATCCGCAACCTTATCAGGATGGCCTTCTGAAACGGACTCTGATGTAAAACTAAAATTATTGCTCACGCTACCACCTTCATTAATGATAAAAGCCAGATGTAAAAAAGGCTGCATAAGCAGCCTTTTGTATTAATGGTGGGCCCTGTAGGACTTGAACCTACGACCTGCCGATTATGAGTCGGACGCTCTAACCAGCTGAGCTAAGGGCCCCTTATTCTTTATCTACTCACCGTCCAGAAAACATCTTAATTGCTCTGACCGTGAGGGATGTCTTAATTTTCTTAAAGCTTTTGCTTCAATTTGACGAATCCGCTCACGCGTTACATCAAACTGTTTGCCGACTTCTTCCAAGGTGTGATCAGTATTCATATTGATACCAAAACGCATCCGCAGAACTTTCGCTTCTCTTGCCGTTAATCCTGCCAACACATTTTGTGTTGATTCACGTAATCCGGCAATGGTTGCAGCTTCAACGGGTGAAAGTACTTTAGCATCTTCTATGAAATCTCCCAAATGAGAATCTTCATCGTCACCAATAGGCGTTTCCATTGAAATAGGTTCTTTAGCGATTTTTAACACCTTACGAACTTTATCTTCGGGCATTTCCATGCGCTCAGCCAATTCTTCAGGTGTTGCTTCCCTTCCCATTTCCTGCAAAATCTGCCTGGAAATCCGGTTTAATTTATTGATCGTTTCGATCATGTGCACCGGAATTCGTATCGTTCTGGCCTGATCCGCAATAGATCGGGTAATCGCCTGTCTGATCCACCACGTTGCATAAGTTGAAAACTTATAGCCACGACGGTATTCAAACTTATCTACCGCTTTCATTAACCCAATATTACCTTCCTGAATCAAATCCAGGAACTGCAATCCGCGATTAGTATATTTTTTTGCAATCGAAATAACCAGCCTTAAATTAGCCTCGATCATTTCTTTTTTTGCACGCCTTGCTTTAGCTTCACCGATTGACATGCGTCGGTTAATATCTTTTAACCCGGCTATAGTCAACCCATACTCTGCTTCAGTTTCAGTCAGTATTTTTTGTGCTTTTTTTAGCTCTTTTTCACGGGCTTTCAAAACATCCGAGTAGCTATGTCCGCCATTCAAATGATGATCCAACCACTCTGATCCGGATTCACTTTCTGTATAGGAGGCAATAAAGTCCTTACGGGACATGCCTGTCTCTTTAATGAAAATATCCAGGATCAACTTTTCCTGCTCACGAACAATAGCGACACTATTGGGAATGATAGCCGTTAATTTTTTTAAATATTGCGGTGTCCATTTAAATTCCATGAACAAATCAGCCAGCATTTCAAAAGCTTTTTCGGTTTTTTCATGAGTATAGCCCTGTTTTTTAATCGCTGCTGAAGCTATTTTTAATTGCTTTCTAAGTGCTTCGACTTTTTCCTGAACTTCTTCGTAATTAAGTCCTTTTACCTCTTCTTCAGCACCGGCAACGTCTTCAGCGAGATCATTGGTTGGCACAACCGCAGCAACCAAGTCATCAGCATCACTTAAATCAACAAAACCGGAAATTAAATCAGTCAGGCGAATACCGCCCTCTTCACCAGAAACAGCATCAAATGACTGTATAAAATCATCAACAACAACACAAGATCGAGCAATCGCTTTAACCAGTTGCTGCTGTCCTTCTTCAATACGCTTGGCTATTTTTAATTCATCAGCACGCGTTAACAACTCCACTGATCCCATTTCGCGCATATACATACGCACAGGGTCTGTAGTTCTGCCAAACTCACTGTCAACAGACGCTAAAGCTGCAACTTCTTCCGCATCTTCGTCATCGGTAGTAACGGCAGCTGAATCATTAATCAGTGAATCTTCATCAGGTGCACTTTCATAAACCTGAATGCCCATCTCATTGATCATGCCAATGATGTCTTCAATTTGCTCAGGATCAACAATATCACTGGGCAAGTGATCATTCACCTCGGCATAAGTCAGGTATCCCTGCATCTTGCCTTTGGCTATCAATTGTTTAAGCTGGGACTGTTGCTGTTCTTGATTCATCATTCACTCACTGAATACTCTACTGAGTACGGTCATACTTAACAGAGAAGTATACTATAAAACTATGTATATCATCCAATTATTTATTTGCCAACATTTTAACAAGCATCGCTTGCTCTTGACTATCCAATCCTTTGCTTTGTGCTTTGGCTTGCAACTTAAGAATGCCGGCCTCTATACCTTGCTTAAGCAGACTATCCAGCGCACCACTAAAAACATCCTCCATCTTGTCTTCGGAAACATTTAAGTCCAGCAATGCCAGTGCTTTGACGGATTTTTCTTCGGCTGTGTTGCGGTAATATTCTATTAAAACTGCTGTATTAACAGCTTTTCTTTCTAAAACCACTTGCAACACATTTTTAAATAACTCAATCCCCCGAAACTCCAACCCACTCCAATCAATATCTTTTTGCTCAACATTATCTGCCAATCTGGGGTTTTGCAGCAACAGGGCAATCGCAACGCGCGCCGAAGACAATCGATTAAGCTCCTGCCGAGACTGTCTTTTTGGGTTTAGGGTAACCGTAGCAGTACTATCCAAAATGCTCAGCGTCCTCATGCCGGATAATTCTTTAAGCCGCGCAAGCATCATTTCCTTGAACACACCTTCCGGCAATTTTTCCAGGTATGGCTTGGCCTTACTAATCAATTGCGCACGCCCCTCCATTTCGGAAAGATTTAATTCACCTGACACGTGTTCAAAAAAATAATCGGACAGAGCCTGAGCCGTGTGCACTCGCCTGGTAAACTTATCCAAACCCTCGTCACGTATCAGTGAATCGGGATCATGACTTTGCGGCAACAACATTATTCGACAAGACCTACCATCCTTGAGACTGGCAAAAGCCGACTCCATCACTCTCCACGCAGCCTCACGCCCCGCCCTATCACCATCAAAACAAAACACCAACTCCGATGAAAACCTGAACAGTAAATCGAGATGCGCCTGTGATGTTGCGGTTCCTAAGGCCGCAACAGCATAGTTAATACCATACTGAGCCAAGGCAATAACATCCATATAGCCTTCAACAATCAAAATCCTCTGCGGCTTTGAATTTTTTTCCAGTAACTCATACAAGCCGTAAACTTCTTTGCCTTTATGAAATAGGGACGTTTCCGGGGAATTCAAGTATTTGGGTAACGAATCATCAAGCACCCGACCACCAAACCCTATAATTCGGGCTCGCTTGTCGCGAATGGGAAACATGATTCTGCCACGGAAACGATCATACACCTGACCATCATCCTTGACGACCACTAAACCAGCATCTATTAAGAGCTTTTGGCTAAATTTCTCCGCCAAAGCGCTCCACTTATCGGGCGCATAACCCAGCATAAAGTCACGAGCAACCGCCGCCTTAACCCCCCTAACCTTAAGATAATCAACGGCTTTAGGATTGACTCGCAACTGCTCTATATAAAAATCAGCCACTCGCTCCATCAGACCATAAAGACCACTTAAATCATCTTTCTTAGGCAGTGACTGATGAGCAACCGACTCCCGAGGCACATCAACACCCACAAAGGCAGCCAGATCTTCAACAGCTTCAATAAAATCAAGATGACTAAAATCCATCAGAAAACTGATGGCATTGCCGCTTGCTCCACAACCAAAGCAGTGAAAAAACTGTTTATTACGGTTTACCGAAAAGCTGGGGCTTTTTTCAGTATGAAAGGGGCAGCGGGCGACATAATTTGCGCCCGTTTTTTTTAGAGGAACGTGCGAATCGATTAAATCAACGATATCAACCCGCACCAAAAGCTCATCAATAAACTCGCGAGGAATTCTACCGGACATTTTTTACCCGGACCCCATAAAATTATCCAGCTAATGCAGCCTTAATTTTAGTACTAACAACAGACATATCAGCGCGACCCTGTAATTTAGCCTTCAATAAAGCCATCACCTTGCCCATGTCTTTAACAGATTCTGCACCCGATTCAAGGACAGCATCACTGACCATGGCATCGACTTCTTCCTCGCTAAGTGCTTGCGGCAGAAAATCCTGAATTACCAAAATCTCAGCTTCTTCAATCGCCACCAAATCCAGTCGACCTGCATCACCAAACTGCCTGATAGACTCACGGCGTTGCTTGAGCATCTTGTCAAGCACCAAGATAACCCGGTCATTATCGAGCTGGATTCTCTCATCAACTTCAACCTGCTTAATGGCAGCCAAAATTAAACGAATCACACCCAGCCGTGCCTTAGCCCCTCCTTTCATGGAGGCTTTCATATCTTCCTTGATACGATCTGTTAACAAATCCATCACATTAACCTGATGTTAAAGTACTGGACGTCCACGACGTAAATTTTTCAATGCATAACGCTCACGAGCCAATTTCTTCAAGTGACGCTTAACAGCTGCCGCACCTTTACGTTTACGCTCGGCGGTTGGTTTTTCATAAAACTCACGGCGACGCACTTCGGCCAATACACCAGCTTTTTCACAGGCGCGTTTAAAGCGACGGATTGCAATATCAAAAGGTTCGTTTTCTTTAATTTTCACTGACGGCATTATATGATTCCAATTATGTTAATATTGTGAGTATGAGGACATTTAATATCCACTGAACAAACAGAACCCTTGATTATACATTCACTTTTAAAATTTTCAAAAACTCAATGTACGTTTTAGGCATAGAAACATCCTGCGATGAAACCGGTGTCGCAATTTATCACGCCAAACAAGGCTTGATAAACCACTTATTACACAGCCAAGTCGAGATGCACAGCGAATATGGCGGCGTAGTTCCTGAATTGGCATCACGCGACCATATCCGCAAATTAGTTCCGCTCATCAAGCAATCTTTGCAAGAAAGCGGACTAAGTAGCGCAGACATTAACGGCATTGCCTACACGGCAGGTCCCGGACTAATGGGCGCATTATTAGTCGGTGCAGCTACCGCCAGAAGCTTGGCATGGGCTTGGGAGATTCCTGCTGTTGCCGTGCATCATATGGAAGGACACTTGCTCGCGCCTATGTTGGAAGAAAATCCACCGGCATTTCCTTTTATTGCTTTATTAATTTCCGGTGGACATACCCTGCTGGTTAAAGTCGAGGGCATCGGTCACTACCAACTCTTAGGCGAATCTCTTGATGATGCGGCGGGCGAGGCTTTTGATAAAACAGCAAAAATGTTGGGACTCGGTTACCCCGGTGGTCCTAAATTATCTGCGCTTGCTGAACACGGTACACCACAGATTAAATTCCCCAGACCCATGACCGACAGACCCGGATTGGACTTTAGCTTTAGCGGTTTAAAAACCTTTACGCTGAATAGCTTTAACGCTTCCGAACTTGATCCGAACAAGACCGAACAAAACAAAGCCAACATTGCCGCCGGCTTCCAGCAAGCGGTTGCTGAAACACTCAGCATTAAATGTAAACGTGCCTTACAACAAACCGGCCTAAAAAGACTCGTAGTGGCTGGCGGTGTCAGCGCCAATCAACAAATCCGCGCCTCCTTAACTGAAATGACCTCCAAAGAACAGGCGCAAATCTATTTTCCCAGACTGGAGTTTTGTACCGACAACGGGGCCATGATTGCTTACGCAGGCTGCCAGCGCTTAATGGCCGGCCAACAGCAAGGTTTGGAGATTTTTGCCCGCCCACGCTGGCCAATCAGTGAGTTGTATTGAAACGGCAGGTTAAAGGTTAAATAAAGGCGAAGGGCGAAGGGCGAAAGATCCAAGGCTCAAGGTGGAAAAATAGCACTTTCGCCTTTCGCCTTTAACCTTTCGCCTCTCCCCTTTCCCCTAAAAAATCATTCCTCGCCATTCAGCAAACGCTGAATATTACTTTTATGTCGCCAGAGTAAAAATACCATCATAACCGTTGCCGCACCCACGATGTAAATGTCACCCACCATAAACCAGGCATAAACCGGCGATAAAATAGAGGCACACAACGCGGATAAAGAGGAAATTTTACCGACCTTGTAAATCAGCAACCAAGTACCTATAAAAGCAAACCCAAGCAACCAGGAAAAGCCAAGCAAAACACCAATGGATGTCGCCACGCCCTTGCCCCCTTTAAACCTAAAAAACACCGGATAAAGATGCCCCATAAAAGCCGCCAAGCCGATAACCGCCAATAACTCAAAAGACATTCCCAAAAAATTAGCCAAGTAAACAGGCAACAAGCCCTTAAGCAAATCACCCAATAAAGTAATCGCTGCCGCCTTTTTTCCTCCAAAACGCATCACATTAGTCGCGCCCGGATTCCCTGAGCCTTGTTCGCGCGGATCTGGCAAACCCATCAGACGGCAAATAATAATTGCACTGGAAATAGAACCTATCAGATAGGCAACCGGAACAAACAACCATTCAATCATGTAACTCTTTCCTCACACAGAACTTGTAAGCGGGGCACATTTACCTGATACTTACCGCTTTATTAAAATACACATCATAACCGGAAATAACCATGGACATCATCTTTTTAGGCGGACTTGAAATTGAAACAATCATCGGTATCTATGATTGGGAAAGGGAAACCAAACAAACCGTTGTGCTTGATATTGAGATGGCTTTTGACATAAACAAAGCCGCAGAGACCGATGACATTCAATATGCGCTTGATTACAAAACCGTTTCCAAACGCATCATCTCTTTTGTCGAAGCCAGCCAGTTTTTTCTTGTTGAAAAATTAATCTCTGAAATAGCCGGTATTATTCGCACTGAATTTAACGTAACCTGGGTAAAAATAACCCTGAATAAAAAAGGCGCAATTCGCGGCGCCAGTGATGTTGGCATCATTATAGAACGAGGAGAAAAATAAATCATGCCCAACGGTTACATAAGCATAGGCAGTAATATCGACAAAGATAAACATATACTTGCCAGCCTAAAAGCGCTTGGACATCACTTTGGCAAATTGACTATCTCAAGTATTTACGAATCAGATGCCGTCGGCTTTATAGGGGATACTTTTTACAATCTTGTGGTTGGTTTTAAGTCAGAAAAAGATGTACACGAAGTCGCCCACCTGCTACGTCAAATTGAGCTAGACAACGGTCGTACGCGCAACAGCCAGAAATTCTCGGCCCGCACCCTTGACCTAGACCTTATTCTTTATGACGGCCTGATACTTAATGAGGGACGGCTACAGATACCTCGCGATGAAATTGAACGCTACGCTTTTGTGCTTGAACCTTTAGCAGAAATTGCCCCGACTTTAAAACACCCGGTTAGCCAAGTGAGTTACGCCGATCTCTGGGAAAAATTCGACAAAGCTAATCTCAAACAAAAACCGATTACACCGACCTGGACTTATTAAGAAACGCGCATGAAATAACTTGACCATTTATTTCCCCTCAGCCCTCTCCCCGAGGGAGAAGGAGCCAGATGCCTACGTTATTTCATGCGCATTCCTAAAATCCAAACACGATTTATCGCGTCTTAAACTTAACAAAACAAAGTACGCCCGCCATCAACAGTCAGTATTTGTCCTGTCATATAATTGGCATCTTTAATTAAAAACCATACCGCCTTAGCAACATCGGACGGTTCACCACACCGTCCCAAAGCCACCCGCTGCAAAATCTCCTGCTTTCCCTGGGCAGACATATCATTATCAGGCCAAAGTATAGCGCCCGGTGCCACTGCGTTCACACGAATTTTCGCCCCAAACTCCTTAGCCAGAATTTTAGTCATAGCTACCAAGCCGGCCTTGGCAATACTGTAAACCGGATAACCTTTCAAGCCGCGTTCGGCGTGAATATCAGCAATATTAACAATACAGCCCCTATTTTTTGCTAAGGTTTTTGATAATGCTTTTGCCAAAAAAAAAGGCGCTTTTAAATTACAGCCCATTAACTCATCCCACTGCTGCTCAGTGACATCCGCCATTGCCGTTGGATAAAAAGATGACGCGTTATTGACCAGCACATCTATTCCGCCCCAAGCCATACAAGCCTCACTGACCAGCGCGTCCAACTCATCGCTATTGAGTAAATCGGCCTGCATCATGTAAGCCGAATCAGGGCGCAGTTGATTTAATTCATAACAAAGCGCCAAAGCCGCTTCTTTTGATGATCGGTAATGCAAAAATACATTACACCCTTCGCTATGCAATAATCGCGCACAAGTGGCGCCAATGCGCTTGACTGCTCCGGTAATCAACACATTTTTTGACATAACAACGTCTCCTGATTTTAAAAACTCACGGGCTATAGTTCCGACCCATTAATAAAAAACATCTGCTTTAAACCGCAATTTAACTTTAAACTCATTCTTGCACTATTACGCCTGTTGCAGGAAACGCTTGTTCTCGCTTACGCTCGAAAAACCTTGTTTCAGCCTACACCTGCACCTTAATTTTACCGGAAAATCAGTTGCATCGGCACGGCAATAAAAATTATTGCCCTATAATACAGACATTAACCACTATCAACACCGCCCAAGCTTTTTTCGCAGAACTTTCTATCACTCATACATCTAACGTAAATTCGCATATAATGACGAGCATCTTTTCTTCCAGTCTGTAGGTTGGTATTTTACTGATTGAGGGAATTTTAAATCGTCATCAAATAGATTGATGATTAAGTCAATATAAACCATGGAGAAAACAAATGAACGAGCTCACTAAAAAGCTATTAAATTATTTCCTGATCGGCGTCTTTGCGGTCATTCCTATTGTTATCGTATTGCAAATTATTATTTTTGTAAAAGGACTGGTTTCCAATTTATTTAACGTTGTTTACGATGTTTCCGATAACTACCTGTATACCGCTCTGGTTTTCGCCGTCAGCTTTGTTATATTAGTGTCTATAGGCAGCACCATTGTCAAAAAAGGTCGCTCCTGGGTTATTGGCATTTTTGATTTTGTTATCGACAGAATTCCTTTTCTTAACACTATTTACCGGGTACTTAAAAAAGTCATCAACATGTTTTCATCACATGAACAAACCATGACCAAGGAAGTTGTTTATGTTGAATATCCCAAAGAAGGTATTTGGGTGCCGGCTTATGTGACTAACAAGCACGATGATAAATATATACTGTTTATCCCAACATCACCTAACCCAACCTCCGGCTTTACGGTGATTGTCGACAAGTCAAAATTAATACAATCGGCTATGAATATAGAAGAAGCCACCAGCTTTATTGTCAGTGTGGGCGTTGATTACAACAAAGCATCAGAAGCCAATAATTTACCCCGATAATGACTGTTTAGCATAAGTAAGCCATCACAAAAGAGGCTGAGCCCATGAAGTACATTCTAAAGTTGACGATACTACTGCTGCTTACTCCAATCACAGGCTGTGAAGAAAAAGACAAGCAAGCCCATACACCTGAACCAGCGGTATTTAAAACCCAACTTGAAGCCTTGGACAAAGCCAAACAAGTCGAACAAATACTTCAGAATGAAGCTGCGCAACAACGAAAAATGATAGATGAAAGCACCAATAACCAAAAACAATAATGCATTGAACTATCATTAAAACAAGACAGAAAAAGCTTTTCACCACGAAGACACGAAGACATAAACCTCGTATCTTCGTGACATTACTTCCGCCAATAGCTAACATCGCCTACAATCAATATCATCCTTCCTGATGATAAGCGACAATCCGCTCAACTTCGTTTTTTGACCCCAAAACCAACGGCACGCGCTGATGGATACCGGTTGGTTTAATATCAAGAATACGCTCACGACCTGTAGAACAAGCGCCACCCGCCTGCTCAATAATAAACGCCATCGGATTGGCTTCATACATAAGCCGTAATCTGCCGGGTTTTGATGGATCGCGTAAATCAAACGGATATAAAAATACGCCACCCCGCGTCAGGATTCGATAAACCTCGGCAACCAACGAAGCAATCCAACGCATATTAAAGTTTTTACCGCGAGACCCTTCTGTTCCTTGCACACACTCATCAATATAACGCTGTACAGGCGACTCCCAAAAGCGCTGATTTGACATATTAATGGCAAACTCGCTGGTCTCTTCAGGAATCTTCATGTCGGGATGAGTCAGAATAAACTCACCGATATCCTGATCAAGCGTAAAACCATTAACCCCATGTCCCGTTGTTAAAACCATCATGGTTGACGGCCCATAAAGCACAAAACCAGCACAAACCTGCTCCGCACCCTGACGCAAAAAATCCTCAACGGCTGGTTCTACGCCTTCACGGCAACGTAAAATAGAAAAAATAGTCCCCACAGCTAGATTAACATCAATATTTGAAGACCCATCCAAGGGATCAAATAACGCCAAATACTTACCTTTGGGATACTGCGCCGGAATGGCAATAATATCGTCTACTTCTTCTGACGCCATCCCCGCCAGATGCCCCGTCCAGTTAAGCGCATTAACCATAATGTCATTGGTGATGATATCCAGTTTTTTTTGTACCTCTCCCTGCACATTCTCAGACTCCGCACTGCCCAATACCCCCACAAGATTGCCTCGATTAACCAAGTGCGATATTTCTTTACAGGCCGTCACAATATTATTCAGTAACAGCGTAAACGTGCCTGACGCCTCCGGCAAGCCACGCTGTTGCTCAATAATGAACTGGGTCAAGGACACTTTATTAGTCATTCTTCATATCTCAGTTGGTGGTTCATGCCAATAAATTATTTTTATGCAGCGGAGGATTTATTTAAAAAATCGCACCTAAGTCACTGCCTTTAAGTTAAGCGCAAGTTGTTTAAAAAACGGGAGTGCAATCGCTTTAGCTATTGCCTGTAAAAACAGTTAAAGCTGTTTTACTCTAGTTGACTACTTAACTTAACGGCGTTACCACTATCTCCTCTTTTTCAAAGAAGGATACAAAATAATTATCGTTTTTTTTAATGAGGCGGTTAGGTTTAACAGACCATTTACTATCAACTAACCGTTTTTGAACAGCACATTATAAATTTTAAAAAACAGAATCGATGCAGCCAATACCAAAGTAATTGAGTTGGCAAAAATAATGGCTTTATCGGAGATATAAACACCGTAAAGAAGCCAAAAAAACACCCCCGCTGTAAACAGACTGTACATGCTCAGCGAAAGAGATTCCGTATCTTTGGTTTTTATTGTTAAAATAGCTTGAGGCAAAAAAGAGGCTGTCGTTAAGGTAGCGGCTACATAGCCGATTATTTCTGGCGTGATTATCATAAATCTGGTCTTGGATTTGGTTTACCCAGCGCCACAAAAGCAACGGAGGTACTATTAAACAGTTAGTCTATTAGCTCACTATAAACATGTCAACACCCAGAAATATCAAATAACGGGTAAACCCGTGCAATTTACCGCGCTAAAACAAAGCACAACATACCCGACGACCATTATTTTATGTTGCCGATAAAAAAGGCGGCCTTCCCATCAAACCAATCACCAACCTGCCCTCGCCTTGGCAAGCTGGTGTGATTGTGCAAGACCACTATATTTTCTACCCTTGTCACAAGATCAACAATAAATTGAAATGCAAGTTGCTTTCCAAACATTCATCTTGGTAACGACTAACACTTACGGTACTTATATAACGCTCCAGTAAGCCGCACACCGCTATCTTAGTGCATGTGTATCTCACGCGCCTTTACCATATCACTCCTACGCAAAAAATAGCTATCATCCTTATCGCCTTTCATCTGAGTTCCATCCGTATTAAGCAAAACCAGTGTTCCTTCATCTTTAATAAGATATTGCCGTGTGTTTGAATCGTTACGCGGCGTTAAAACAACGGCATGAGTTTCTTCATTCCAACTGTATTTTCCTTTCTCGTAATACTCCCTTGAAGACTCCTTTGCGGACTGAGTGACCAACAGATAATTATTATTTTGCTTTAAAGACAGCGTTGATTTAATCCCGTTACAATCATTGCAAGGAAGATAACCATAAAAAATACCATGAAATTCCAGGCTTTTATCAACCGGTTGCAAATGGACTGCGTGATCTGTATCTTGCTGATGATTCTTAATACGCGCTTTGACAAAATTTTCTTGCGCTGTTAAGTCTGTTGCTGCCATTGCATAATTAGCAGAAAACAGAATACTGAAAGCAATCAACGTCAGCTTTTGTTTTACTTGTTTTTTTAATGCGTGCATATAAGCTCCTATTTTAACGATTCGAACAGTAGTTTGATAACTGGCTAATATAACTGGAATATGACTGGGGTCAAATAATATAACCTGGCTATAACCAGCCTCAGAGCATGGTTTATAGGCATTGACGGCTATCAAAGCCATCTGAATGCTATACTAAGCGCCGCCATACTCGACAAAATCAGTCATCAGTAATACTATTGGGCCAATGGAAATTATTTGAACACCTGAAATTAGGCATCCTTCATAAAAACCCGAAAGTAATTGACACTTTTTTATCACAAAAAATGCTAATAATCTCTGTCGGTCGGATTAGGCGTTAGCCGTAACCCAACACAAATACGTCGATTTTTCGGGTTACGCTTTCGCTAACCCGACCTACGCGATGGGTGTTACAAAAAGTATAAATCGAGGAATGAAGGATGCCTAAAATCAAGCAATTTTTAGCGCCCCCTGAGGTGTATTATTTCAAACCTAAGCCACCTATTAAAACAGCTCATTATTTATGAAAGTAATACTCTATTTTATTTTTTCCATAATCTTGATTTTAGTCAATCATACGGTTCTAGCTGAACAAACCCAAGACTGTACTCATCGCTCTTCCGGATCTGAAAAGAAATGTTTGACAGGAAAGAAGGACGACAAAGGCAGCAAAAACACAAACAATAATGTAAGCAACAGCAAATCATCCCTATTACAGCTATTGCAAAGCTTGGCAGAAGAAAGAGCCATTTCCAGTATTACGCCTCTTTTGAAAGATAGCGAACCCTATGTACGCAATGCGGCATTAGACGTATTAGGGCAATTAGACGCAAAAGAAGCGATTCCCCGTATTATTCCTCTTTTGCATGATACGGACAGCGCTGTTCGCAATAAAGCAATCAATGTATTAGTACAATTCCACGCCAAGGAAGCCATTCCAAGCATTACTCCTCTTCTTCAAGAAAAGGACAAAAATGTACGCATCAAAGCCATGGAAGCATTAGTGCAATTGGACGCAAAAAAAACAATTCCAGCGATTATTCCGTTATTAAAAGATAACGAAAGCGCGGTACGCATGGCGGCTATAAACACCTTATTGAAATGGCAAGCACCAGCGGCAACGGCCAACATTACCGAGCTTTTAAAAGATAACGATAGCGCTATACGTATCCGTGCCATGGAAGCACTCGGCTTGTTACAAGGAAAAGAGGCGCTTCCCGGCATTATTTCTCTTTTAAAAGACAAGGACGATAATGTCCGTTTAAGCGCAATAAAAGCATTACAGGATTTAGATGCAAAAGAAGTGGTACCCGGCATGATTCTTCTTTTGCGTGACAGCAATGCAGCTATTCGTTCTACTGCACTCAGCCTGTTACACAAAGTAAAAGCAACCTCAGCCATTCCCGGTATTACCCTTCTTTTGCAAGACAGCAATCCTGATGTACGTAGCAATGCAATAGCGGCCTTAGAGGAGCTACAGGGAGAAAAAGCGGTTCCCGGTATTATTCCACTGTTAAATGACACCACCGGCCTTGTGCGCCTTCAGGTGATCAATTCGATAGTACGCTTACAAGAAAAAGAATTAATCCCGCGCCTTGTTCCCCTGTTACATGATAAAGATGACTTAATACGCATTCGGGCCATGGAATTATTAAAACAATGGCAAAAAGAAAAGGCCTTAACCCCTAAAAAAGAAGTGATCTCTACTCTGCTGCCTCTTTTGCAAGACACCAATAAAAACATACGCTATACAGCCGTCACCACATTAAAAGAGTTACAGTCACCAGAAGCGATTCCCGGTATTATTTCGCTTTTGCAAGATAGCGATAATGACGTACGCCTTGCCGCGATAGAGGCCGTAGCAACATTACAGACAAAAGAAGCCATCCCAACGCTGGTCTTTTTTGTAAAAGATGCTGAGCCTAAAATACGTATTGGCGCAATGAACGCACTGCTGGCATTACAAGGAAAAACGGCAATCCCTATTATCGCCCCGCTTTTAAAAGATGAAGTCATCGACGTACAAAATGCCACGCAAGAAAGACTGGCACAGATACAAAACCCATTATTAACCGCGTTAATCAATAAAACGTTTACCCTGTTAATGGCACTATGTCCTTTCTTGGCATTTTTGCCGTTATTTCTAACCGGTAAAAAGTTTTTTGTCAGCATTGCCGTCTTTATCGCCTCACTCTTCCTTTTTCGTTTTTTGGCTGATATTTCGCCTTACTATCCGCAGTTTAAAGAAGGAAGTACATGGGGAGGAGCATACCAACTGGCGGTATTATTTGTTTTTGCGATCGCAATGTTTTTGAAATTAATTTGGTATCTCGTAGCCAATGTATTTAAACGCTCACCGCATATTAATGAAGATAATATAAACTTGCAGTAGAATGGAAACGAATTAAATCATATCGAAAAACTACCATTTCTTGTCTGCTCCAGAACGTGGCAAACCTGCATTAACGCAATGCAAACAAGCTATAGCATAAGATCTTGTTTGCTTTGCTACGGATCGCCTATAACTGGCGACAGATTAAACCAAAGTTGCTGGGGATCGTATGTAACCGGATTTCGGAAAGAGGTTCATTACTGTCAATAAAGGTATGTCTGCCGGAGATAATATCTTAGACACGAAAGATAATGTCTACCCTGCTTTGGATCATGCATTCAGTGCCGTTGGTAAAGCCTGTGGGACTTACAGCAAACCTGCATCATGGTCATTCATCCCTTCTCCAACACCGATTTAGATACTCTCTATCGCATAGCATCCTTGTCCTGCTCCAATAAAGGTATCATCTACTCTATCGCTGGCCTGATCTACTGGTGGGTAGTCACTATCCGCTCTCGCTTTGTCTTGATGTAAGTATTCAGTCCCCCTCTTTGTAAAAGAGGGGTTAGGGGAGATTTTATTAGATAAATCCCCCTCAATCCCCCTTTTTCAAAGGGGGAGGTGAATAATTACGTCTTGATAAGTTCGGGTTAGCGATAGCTTAACCCGAACTACAAATCTAATAAAAAAAACCGACAATTATCGAATTTACATTAAGATAAATAACGCCTATGATTAGGCGTTTTAAATCATTCAAATCCATTATTGTTCCTTAATCGAGCAAAGCAGAGGTATTTATGAGAACGCAAAAAGCAATCGTCAGTTTTACAAAAGTTAGAGACAGTGAATTAGTCAATACGGCTCAGAATATCGTTAATAAAATGACAATCAATCCCTATTTCACTGATCCGCAGCCACCCTTGACAACTATTCAGGAGTATATAGCCGCCTACTCTGCGGCCTTGGTAAAAGCAAAAGACGGCAGTAAAGAAGACACTGCGAATAAAAACGCCTGTCGCTTAACGCTGGAGACTGCGCTTTTTACGTTAGGCAATTATGTTAATTTAGTAGCAGAACACGATGTGGTCAAACTGGAGAGCTCCGGATTTCCTGTCTCTAAACTACCAGAGCCAATTGGTATTTTGGAAGCACCCACTTTAACGGTGCACTACGGCAACAATCCGGGTGAACTCATTATTGAAATAAGCGTCGTACCCAAAGCATCGGGTTATATTGTGCTTTACTCGACTTTACCTGCCCCTGCGGACAATAATGAATGGTATGAAACGGTGTTTTCCGGCACTAGAGGTACCTTAACCCGCTTAAAAATCGAGACCAAATATGTTATAAAAGCGGCGGCTATTAGTACGGAGGCCAATAAAATGGGTGTGTATAATTTTTCTGACCCTGTTGAAAAGTTGGTTCCTTAGTGTCATCCTGCTATTAGAAGATTGAAAACGAAATAAACGGTACGACCCAAAAAAGGAAGTCGGGCGGGCAATCAAGCAAATCAAAAGCCTGTTTCCTGACTTTATCTGGATAATGCAATTTTGCAAGACCTGGTTCTCTTGTTTTCACTAGCGAACAGGATGGGTAAAGCAGCGCGAAACCCATTGCATAAGGAATCAATTATGATGGGTTTCGGCTATCGCCTCTACCCATCCTACGCGCTGCCGTGATTATAAATTCATTCTTTTTTCTCTATTGAATCAGGGTAACTTATAGGTTACTATTGACCATGACTGAACTTCAAGAATACATCAGTACGGACGGACACAGCTATTTTGCGGATTGGTTCAATGACTTGGATGCGACCGCTGCCGCCAAAATTGCGACTGGACTTATTCGGATGGAGCAAGGCAATTTTTCTAATGCAAAGGGAGTCGGTGCGGGCGTTTTGGAATATCGCATTGATTTTGGTGCCGGTTACCGGATTTATTTTGGAAAAGACGGCGAATGTCTGGTGATCTTGTTGGCGGGTGGCACCAAGAAACGTCAACAACACGACATTGATGCTGCCAAAGCCCGATGGGAAGATTACAAACAACGCAAAAAAGATAAAGGTGGCAAATGACATTAACACGCAGCTTTAAAGAAACCGTGACAGCACGTATCGAGCGTGATGAAGCGTTTCGTGACGCGCTATTCCGTGAGGGCATTGATTGCCTGTTGTCTGGTGATGTAGACACTGGCAAGGCAGTATTACGCGACTATATCAACGCAACAATCGGCTTTGAGAGCCTCAGTGAGGCTATCAATACACCACCTAAAAGCCTTATGCGTATGTTTAGTCAGAAAGGCAATCCACAAGCTAAAAACCTGTTTGCAGTGATCTCGCATCTTCAAAACCAGCGCGGTATTCATCTCGAAGTCAGAGCTGTGAAGTAAGTGCCAATAGAAAGTGTAGAGTAAAAAAGAGTACCCGATTTATTACTGCATTACCCACCACAGAAGCTGAATGGGAAACACTGGGAATCAATGCCTATGCCACTTATGGATAATTATAGTGTATAACCTTGTCGGGCACAAAAAGCGCGGTGCCCGATTAAGACTAATATTGCCCCATATTTTCAACCCGAAACACTTGATCAGGTTCTATTTTTTTAGTCGATTCGATATAACGCATCATCCAGAATCTGTCATCTTCTTGCTGTATTAGCATCAAAGGCTTCCCGTATAGTTTATGTTCGGCGTTTATTTTTTCCAATGTGTCACCGTAATTAATAATATGGCTGCCTTTGGTTTCGACCAGTAACAGACCGTCATTGTGATTGCGGTCATTCACGCTGGCGAGGATGGGTAGAGCAGCGCGAAACCCATCGCATAAGGAATCAATTATGATGGGTTTCGGCTATCGCCTCTACCCATCGCGCTACAATTGATGAACGATTTGCAGTTAATTGGATACGAAGGATTGCTGATCTATCTTGATTTTCAGGTCGAACTAAACCAATGTCAGTAGCAATAGGTAATTCAGCAACACGACGAACTGCGCTATTTGTCGCTTTACGCATAAACCAGTTATATAGATTTTGTTGATAAGGTGCTAAGGTCATAATGTTCACATAAAAGTCAAAGACAAGTTACTTTGAATGCATCTATTAAAATCAATTGAAATTTGTAGTCCATTAAACACTGAAAAGCGGTTCAATTAAAGAAATAAGGCCTGTTAATGTGATCAAGTTAATAAATAACCTTTCCACCCACTCTTGGCCCAATACCTAGCTTTATATTAACATATTCACCGTCATAAAGCCGTCAGTCGCGACCGGCAGTTCATGGCACAACTTGCTCTGTCAAAAGTGAAGGAGTACAAACGACCCAAACCAGCCATACGAATATGAATATAGGCTTCTTTGAACCGGACATTCGTGGCCAATTGCAGTTCGGAAATAATATGCTTTATCAATGAGTGTCGGAACTTTCTTTAGAGCAGGACTGAAAATCCTCGTGTCGAAAATTCAGTTATTACGCCGGTCAACATGCATCCTGAAGGCTCCAATCTGATCGGGGCTTTTTTATGTCTGATGTTTTGGAGGTAAGGTCTTATTCCTGTCTTTTTGACCTAAGTGGATTTATCGATGTGGGTTTTGGATATGCCCTGGTCCAAAAATATAGCATCCGACGACTGATTGTGTTAGCATGAAACGTTATAGCAATCTCAAAGACTTTGTTTGCATCTACTATCAACGGCAAGTTATTGATGTTTAATTCTATATGGAAATGGTTAGTAACTTTAATCGCCTATTTATTGATTTAGATCAATTCTAAATTTAAGTTTATACCATATGATTATTTTTACTATTTTAAATAGGGTTTAAACATACAGATGAATAAAATAGCCAAAGGTTTCTTAGTTAGGCATTAGGGTTTAGGCTTACAAATTGTCACGCAAACGGCCCTGTCACAAGAGGTGCCAATAGATAAGCAATGTGGTTTTTAGTATATTTTTTTAACTTTTTTGCAATTTAACTTGAGCAACAATAGGTAAAATATGAAAACAAAATTTTTAACAACAGCAGCAGTCTTGGCGCTTAGCCTTAGTTCCGGTGCCCAAGCATCCTTAGTGGCACGTACCGGCGGTATGGTGTATGACGATGTGAATAACATCACTTGGGCATCTGATGCCAACTTGTTTCAAACCCAAGCTTCGAGTAATGCCAATTTGGTCAGTCAAATCATCACAGCCAACGGCGGGGTTATTCATGATGCGCCTAATGCTCATGATCAAAGCGGCACTTATACACTGACTACAGCAGACTTTAATACCAGTCTTGGGCAAATGACTTGGTGGGGCGCACAAGCTTGGGCAAACAATTTAAGCTTAGGTGGCTTTACGGACTGGAGCCTGCCCACCACTGTTCCTGCAGTTTCTGGTTATAACCAAACCGGCAGCCAAATGGGTGATTTGTTTTACAATCAATTAGGTGGTGTAGCAGGTAGCAGTATTGAAACAAATCATAATGCCAACTATAATCTATTCACACACGTCCAGAGCAGCTATGTGTACTGGTCGGGTAGTGAGTACGCCGCGCCGTCCTGGGCGTGGTCCTTCTTTACCGTCAATGGAAACCAGGACCACTACCTCGAAAAGAACTACCAATTATACGCATGGGCTGTTCGCCCGGGCGATGTTGCCGCCGTTCCGGCCGTTCCGCTTCCCGGTGCTGTCTGGTTATTCCTATCAGGTATGGTCGGCTTAATGGGTCTAAAACGTCGTAATAAATTAAAAGGTATTGCCAATGTTTAATTTAAAACGATCCATAACAGTAGTCTTGTTTTCTATCTATTCTGTATCATCACAAGCGTCCCTCATATCAAGTGGCGACTTGACGGTTTATGACTCAGTTCAAGACCTCACTTGGACCAAGGATGCCAACCTCAATGGACAAATGGATTGGGCTACAGCGGTAGCCTGGGCTAACAACCTCGATTATGCCGGTTACACAGACTGGCTACTACCTACCATTAACCAATTAACTACGCAATTTAGGACTAATTTGGCTGAGGCGAATGGTTCATCAATTGCAGCTAGTCATAATGACAGCTATAATCTGTTCACTAACGTTCAGAGCTATGTGTACTGGTCGGGTAGTGAGTACGCGCCCGTTCCGGACGGCGCGTTGTCCTTCGATACCTACAATAACTACCAGTACAACAGTTACGACATTAAGGGTCGCCCGCTCTACGCATGGGCTGTTCGCTTGGGCGATGTTGCCGCCGTTCCCGCCGTTCCGCTTCCCGGTGCTGTCTGGTTATTCCTTTCCGGGCTGATCGGTTTATTGCGTTTAAAGCGTCGCGGGCATATCGGGTAATTGGATACTTTGGGCCAGACACCATTCGGTGCTTTTAAGGGGGCGCAGTGGGTGATACACCACCTTCGATTTTAAAAAATGCCTCCATGCCCCCCGCGTGACGGGGTTTGCAACCCCGTTACTCATGTTTTTACCCGACAATGTCAATTCATACTAAGGTTAGGTTAGGTTAGGTTAGGTTAGCTGCGCGTAATCCAACATTTGACGCTTAAACGTGTCGGGTTACACTTCGCTAAGCCGACTGGGCTTAATCAACTCAAAGCCACTATATTTTGCAGCTTTCTTATCGAAGGTCAGCACCCCTTCGCAGGGGTAAGCACTTGCAGAATGGGCAATTAGTAAATCTGCAAGATCAAAGTTTTTACCAGTCGCGGCGCTAATAAAAGCATGTAAAACGGGCTGTGTTTCAAATAACAGAACCGGCATCAGTAATAAATCATTTAGTGCCGCCAGTATTTCGTGATCTTCTATATGATAAACCGCTTGCAACACCCAAATCGTTTCTAAAACTACAAGTATCGGTACAAATAACTGCTGTTTTTGTTTTTCTGCTTGCTTAAACAGCGTATAAACCAGTTGCGCTTGTTCGGCGTCATCTTTCACTAAAAAACGCACCATCACATTGGTATCCAGTGCTTTCATTTAAAATCTGCCCTGATTTTTTGTTTTATCAGAGCGTCCATTTCCGATATGTCAACGGTGGGACGATCAGCCCTGAATAAACGACCGAATACCTCATCTACTTTTTTGGTGACAGGTTTTAGCATTATTTCGTTGTTGCTGGTCAATATAAATTCAATTTTGTCACCCGCATGTAATGCTAAAGAATCTCTTACCAATTTTGGAATGGTTATTTGGCCTTTACTGGTTAATGTTGCCTGTTGCATAAGAATCCTTACAAAAAGAAATAAGTAAGGTTTTATCGTATTACTTTTTGTATCTATAACCAAGTACTATTTTACAAGGGCAAGCCAACTTTTGTTACCAAGCGGTTTGCATGTTGTTGTGCATTTCAATAGGCTAACCACCGCAGCCTATATTCTCCCAAGCGTTGCTGCCGGAATTTTTAAGGTTATGGGTAGCTGAACGGTTTTCCGCTGTTTGGTCCGCAATTCTTCGAGTTCTTGCTTTACATTTTCGGCGGCTTCATTATTCAAACCAGTTTTGTAAGGCCAAGTTTTGAAAGTTCTGAAAATCTTGAGTATTTCGAGTGACCAAGGTTAATTTTTGGGTAACCGCAATGGCAGCAATCTCGCCATCCGCATAAGCACAGGTAAGTCCTTGCCGTTGTAATCCGGCACGTTCTTTTGCATACCAGTCTGCGGCGTCCTTGTCATAAGGCAAAACAATCAAGCCATTTATTAACAGCATGTCCAAATAGGATTGAAGTTGTTTTTTCCTTTTTGACGTTGCCAGTAACTCACAACCATAGACCAGTTCATGCCAGACAATTGCTGCCGTTGCATACTCACCGTCATGATTGGCTAGCTGTTGCAACACGTTGTCATCAGGCGTTAAGCGGGCGGGTTCTGACAGGATATTACTATCCAGTAAATAGCTTATTCGTCCCATGAAAATTTACGCCCCTGACTGGCTCCACGTAAATTGTTAAGTTCAATTTCCGTCAAGGCACTGTCACCCGTCAATTGAGTGCGCCATTGTTGAATGGCTTGGTACAAGCTATTGTTTTTATGAGTCAGCTTTTGATAATTGACTTCGGATAACATCACGGCAACGGGCTTACCATGACGGGTAAGATGAATAGGCTCATCCGATTCAAGCTGATAAATCAATTGTGACAGATTATTTTTGGCTTCGGCTATGGTACTGGTTTTCATTGGTAATCACTCTAATATAGCTAGTTTTATAGCCATAATAAGGATTTTGATAGATGTTATCAAGTTCGGTGTTGATTGTCTGTTTCAGAGTACATTTTTTCTGACATTAAGGGGAGGGTTAAACGAAAACCGCCGAAAAACAGGTCAATCAATAAAAATTAACCCTCAAGCGTGGGCTTGGTTAGAGTAGATTAATTTCTAAAACTTTTTGTTTATTTGACCAGATTTAAAAACACAAAAGCCCCGAAAATCAATAAGATCAGCGGGGCTTTTAAGTGCTATTAAGTTGTAACACGTAAACAGCTATCAATCTTCATACCCTGATTGAGGTTGGTTTAGTGTGATTTTAATGTATCGAACCATTCTTTTTGACGCGCCACAGACGTAAGAAATGTTCCATGGTGATCGCCTGATTTAACAGACTCGGTAACCAGTAATTGACTACCCATGCTTTTTTGATACGTTGACGCCAGTTGACCTATTGGAATGGAAATAACTTCATCCAAGGTGCCGTAATACATTTTTACCTTGGTTTTAAATACCCTGCGATAGGTTTGCATGTCGGACAAAATTTTGCCATAGTCAGAATCAACAAAATAGCTGGGGTCTGAATATTTATCATTAAGCAACTTTTTGAAGTCAGTGGGGAGGCTGTTAACTATCGCGATAAGTTCATCTTTACTGCTGTAATCCCGCTCATATATTTTTCGCAGGTCATCATAGTAAGCCGCTTTGATCACGTCTTTTGCAAGACCCGGCTTGGAAAAATAGTTTTCATAAGAGAATGCGGTAAGGCCAACCAAGGTATTTAACCACTTTGCATCGATTGTTCTTGGGTGATAAATCCACCCGTTCAGCGCCGCAAAGATATCATTGGGGGCTGATGCAGTCGATGCGGCTTTAAAGGGTAGCGTTTCTGCTGCCAGCGCTCTTTCCATGCTTTCATTGCAGTGGGCAAGGAGGTAATCATTAAGGGGGATATTATTATTCATGCAGATTTTCCATTAAAGGGTCGAAAAATGTAAAAATCTGAAAAAATTTATTTTAGAATTGCAAGTCTTTTTTATTTAATTTATAAATAATCCATAGCCACTTCTTTTGGTAACTGTCACCCTATTTTCTATAATACAAAGAAAAGCTTCACTGCACGCTTTAGAGAGCTGTTGGTCTGAGCATTTCTTGGTTATCCTTGGATTTAAGGGGAACACTCATGATTAATATAATAACGAAAGACCTGACCCCATATTTTCGGAACTAGAAAAATAAACTGTACGACCAAAAAAAGGGAGTCGGGCGGGCAATCAAGCAAATCAAGCAAATCACAAACCTATTTTCTGAATTTATCTGGATAATGCAATTTTGCAAGGCCTGATCCTCTTGTATTCACTGACAAGGATGGGTAGAGCAGCGCGAAACCCATCGCATAAGGAATCAATGATGATGGATATCGGCATGCTCTACCCATCCTACTCTTGACTATCAACTTAAACCGGCAAATAACTGGAGTCAGAGTAACGTTATATGCGTAAAAAACGCTCATGATCCGCTGAGATACCGGATTTAAAAACACAAAAGCCCCGATAATCAATCAGATTGGCGGGGCTTTTAAGGACTATTGAATTGCCATACGTAGACAGCTATCAATCTTCACACACTGGTTAAGGTTGGTTTAGTGTGATTTTAATTTATCGAACCATTCTTTTTGACGCGCCACGGAACTGTCGTTGTCATACACACAAAATAATCAAATCCTGATTAACAGCCGATGCAATGGGATTTTTCGGCATTGCCAGCTAAGGTATTACTCTTGCCAGAACGTTTACCAGCGCTGCCAAACAAGATAGCAAACCTACCCAAACGAAGGCGTGACGGAGTAATCCCGCTACCCACGTTTTATTTGTATGACGTCATTTAATCTTAACCCTGCTTTTTCACTGCATTAAAATAAATGGTTGCACCAATAACAGCGACTGGTGCAACGATGATATTTAACACGGGAACAGTCAAGCCCATTGCGGCGACGCCACCAAAACTTAAGGCACCCCAGCGTATGCTTTTAACCAGTTGCTTCTGCTCTAAAAACAACACGCCTTCATTTTCCAAGGGATAGGCCATGTATTCCAATGCCATACCCCACGCACCGAATAAAGCCCACAGGAAAGGCGCCAATACGTTAATGCCGGGAATAAAGGACAAAATTAATAGCGGCAAGGCTCTGCTTAATAAATAACCGGCACGCTTTGCTTCTGCCATCATAACCTTAGCCAAGGGCTGCTCTGCAGTTGCGCTGGTTTGTCCCGTTATTAGCGCCAAGGTTTTGGCGGATAATTTGCCGTAAAAAGGCGCGGCCAGTAAATTAGCCAAGACCGTAAAGGTAAAAAAACCGGCTATAAAAAAACTGATAAAAAACAAGGGCCATAACACCCAGCTTAACCAGTGCAGCCAACTCGGAATAAACTGGTTAATCAAATCAGAAATATAGTAATAACCCAGCAGTAAAGCAGCGCTATACAACACGATATTAATTAAAATCGGGATAAGGATAAATGCGCGTAATTGCTTACTGGTCAATAACGTCAGACCTTTAAACAAATAACTCACAGCCAAAGCCGGATTGTTGCCCTTCTTGTCAAATAACATCTTTTAACCCTCTCATACCTTGTTCAGTTGGATTTAATACCACGCCACGCTCGGTTACAATCGCTGAAATCAATTCAGCCGGGGTTACGTCAAATACCGGATTCCAGGCACTGACTAACGACCCTTCTTTATTATAACAAGCAGGCAATAATTCACTTTGATCACGTTGCTCAATGTCTATCTGATCGCCATTTTGAATAGCCCAATCGATAGTTGTTGTGGGGGCTACGACCATAAATTTAACATCATGTTGTTTAGCCAGCACGGCCAACGAATAGGTACCTATTTTATTGGCGGTATCGCCATTGGCGGCAATTCGGTCGGCACCGACAATAACCCAATCGATGGCACCTGATTTCATTAGCCAGGCAGCCGCCGAATCCGCCAGTAAGGTAACCGGAATTTCGTCTTGTGCCAGCTCCCAAACGGTTAACCTTGCACCCTGCAACCAAGGACGGGTTTCTCCGGCATAAACGTTTAATGGCTGTCTTTGGATTGCGCTGCGAATAACACCCAGCGCAGTCCCATAACCACCAGTAGCCAACGCGCCGGTATTACAATGAGTCATAACGCCTTTAACGTCCGTTAAAAGATCAGCGCCCAGCTCGCCCATAGTCATGTTGGCGACAATATCATCCGCATGAATTTTCTCGGCACAGGCAATAAAAGCCGCTTGAGGATTGGTTAACGGCTGCTCCAACAAGGCCTTCATTTGCGCCAACGCCCAAAACAAATTGACTGCGGTAGGTCTGGACTTTGCCAACAGAGCAATATCATCGGCTACTTTTTGCTGCCAGTTTGCAGGCGCTTTCGCACAATGCTGAATGACAGAAAGCGCGACCCCATAAGCGGCGGCTATACCAATTGCCGGAGCGCCACGTACCCGCATGGTGGCAATGGCTTCGGTCACGCCGGCGGCATCGTTATAATCATCATAAACCAATGTTTCCGGGAGTTGCCGCTGATCCAGCACTTTTAATGAAGTGCCTGTCCAGTGCAGGGCTTGTACAGATTTTTTAGTTTGCAGAGTCATTATTTAATAAAACCTAAGGGTAAAAAGTTATAATTTGATTACTGGACATTATAATCGGTTGCTGATGCCAACCCGTCAATCGTAATTGATAGTGTCAGCTTACATTTAGGCCAAGCCCACCACCTACAGGAACAACTCATGATAGTCGACACCCTTATCCATGCTCGCTGGATTATACCCGTTGAACCGGAATCCGTAACCTACGAACACCATAGTTTGGTGATTGATAGCGGCAAAATCATTGATTTATTACCGACGGAGCTTGCCAAACAACAATATCAGGGCAAGACCACTGAAAATCTGGAAAATCATGCCTTACTACCGGGCTTAATTAATTGCCATACCCATGCAGCGATGACGTTAATGCGCGGTATTGCTGATGATTTGCCGCTGATGGATTGGCTGCAAAACCATATCTGGCCGCTGGAACACCAATGGATGAGTGAAGCGTTTGTAAAAGACGGCTCTGATTTGGCGATTGCCGAGATGATTCTGGGCGGAACCACCTGCTTTAACGATATGTATTTTTTTCCTGATATCACCGCTGCGCAAGCTATACGTCATGGCATTCGCGCGACCGTTGGCATGATTGTTATTGATTTTCCCTCGGTCTGGGCGCAAAACTCAGACGAATATATTGAAAAAGGCTTGGCGCTGCATGAGCAACTGCGCCTTTCCGACCTTTGTACGACCGCTTTTGCTCCCCACGCGCCTTACACGGTATCGGATGAGCCTTTGCAAAAAATCAAAACGCTGGCTGATGAATTGGAGTTGCCGATACATATCCATCTTCACGAAACCCTACATGAAGTCGAGCAGGCGCAAGCACAAACCGGACAACGGCCCTTGCAACGATTGCAGGAATTGGGCTTGATTAATCCCTCCTTGATAGCCGTACACATGACCCAGCTAACCGATGAAGAGATCAGCCTGTTTGCAGAATCGGGCGCTCATATCGTACATTGCCCGGAGTCCAATTTAAAACTCGCCAGCGGCTTTTTCCAGCTTGCCAAGTGCCTTGCCGCAGGTATCAATGTGGCTTTAGGTACAGATGGCGCCGCCAGTAACAATGACCTGGATATGTTTGGAGAAATGCGTACGGCGGCTTTACTAGGCAAAGCGGTTGCCGCCGATGCCAGTGCCGTTCCCGCCATGACGGCGTTACGCATGGCGACTATTAATGGCGCGAAAGCCTTGGGACTGGATGCTATTTGTGGCTCACTTAACATCGGTAAAGCCGCTGATGTGATTGCTATTGATTTAAACCATCTGGAAACCCAGCCGTTATATTGTCCGGTTTCGCAAATTGTTTATGCCGCCAGTCGGCAACAAGTCACCGATGTTTGGGTAGCCGGTAGACGCTTGTTAAAACAACGCCAGTTAACGACGATTAACAATGATGATTTAAAAGCAAAAATAGCCGTGTGGCAACAACGATTGTCGACTTGATTTTTGGCTTTTTTGAAAGGCGTAGCTACCCGATAAATGCCGACTTTGCTCATCAGTGCAGTGCTCAATCGGTTAATTTTTTTTGTAGCGCGGATGGGTAGAGGCAATAGCCGAAACCCATCATAATATATTCCTTATTCGATGGGTTTCGCGTTGCTCTACCCATCCTACTCTTGGCGATCAACTTAAACCGGGACAGTGCGTAGGATGGGTAGAGGCAATAGCCGAAACCCATCATAATGGATTCCTTCTGTGATGGGTTTCGCCCTGCTCTACCCATCCTACTTTTTGCTTTCAACTTAAACCGGAGCACCGCGTAACTGGATTAACTATACACATTATTGAGCCAAATTATTCACCAGCCATTTTGTATTATGCAACTTGCCAAGGGATCATGGCTATAAATGCTTGCCAGCGAATCGTTAAGGTGGATTAATTACCTTAATTTATTTATCCGGCTGTCGCCAATTTAATCTACAAGTGGTATAGTCTGCCCGATAAAACTATTGAGCGATTATTTACTTAGTCAAATGAAGCTCATATAGAAATAAGGGGTTATTCTTGCTAAATCAGGAAGAATATCTATACGTGTAGTCTCTTTTTAAGGCCGGAACAGCTTAATAATATGAATGAAATTTTACAAACCATCATTGCCAAAATAAAACAATTACTTAACTGGTCTCCAGCACCTGTCGTTCAAGCAGTTGCAAACAAGCCCACAGCAAGCACTGAGCCTAAAAAAGAACCCTCACCCACTGCCGTCCCCATCAATAAACCAGTAAGCGCAACTAAACCTGAGCTTATTGTTAAGCCAAAAACCATCAAGATAGAGTGCACTACTGATAACCTTCCACAAGATTCAACGCTAAGACGACATGCTGCCTCGCATTTACGCAGCTTGATTGAATCGCTTAATCCCGCGCATCCCACTGACTCTACTTTAAGCCGTCATTATGACGCGCTAATTAATGCTGAAATTGAACAATGCGTTAGCGATAAAGGCGCAATTGAGCGTTTAATTTGTAATGTTGAAGCCCATAAAAAAGCGCTGACTCAACCAGTTAAAACACCGATTGAACCCATGTTGGAACAAATCGTCATCAACACCGCCGCTGAAGAAAGCATTCCGCTTCCGCCCACTGATTCAACTTTACGCCGTCATTACGATACGATGATTGACTATGAACTAAACAGCCTCTTGGAAGGCAATTAAGTTTAGTCACTTTCGCTAGATCCAAGGATGAGCTGACGATAAAAGCCCATCCTGAATGTAAGTATTCGCCCCCTCGCTTTGCTCGCCTGCCTTTGAAAAAGGCGGGCGCGGGTAATGCTGTTAATTTAAGCATACAACTGGAGTAAAAACGCTTTAGCTGTTTTTACAGGCAATAGCTAAAGCGATTGCACTCCAGTTTTTTAAACAACTTGCGTTTAATTTAACGGCATTGAGGCTGCATAGGATTTATCTAATAAAATCCCCCTCAGTCCCCCTTTTTCAAAGGGGGAGGCCAATATTTACAACCCAGTCTATTTGCAAGTCGCCAAAATGGCCAGGCTCAAAACATCGGCATGACTTTCCAGCAGGGTAAAGTTTTCTTTGGCTCGGGTAATGGCGGTGTAGACCAGTTCACGCGTGAGTACCGGACTTCTGGTTTCAGGCAGAATCAACGCCAGATGGTTAAACTCGGAACCTTGGGATTTATGCACTGTTATGGCATAAGCACTTTCCACATCCGGTAGCCGCATCGGTGATATCCAAATAATCTTCACGTCATCGCGAGAGTCTTCGCTGGGAAAAGCCACCCGCAATTTTCCTGTGCTGTCTTTAAGCGTGATGCCTACATCGCCGTTCATCAAACCCAGATTATAATCGTTGCGGGTGATCATAACCGGGCGACCTTCATACCAAAGCGCCGGTTTTTGTTTGGGAAACAACCATTGTTCCATGCGCTGATTTAAACCTTCCACCCCCCAAGTACCGCGACGCAAGGCACAAAGCACCTGAAATGTATCAAAGGCATCCAGTACTTGTTTGGCCCAGTGATTATAGTGCGTGCTCTCCGTGGGGCGTTTTTTATGAATAACATCCAGATAATAACCGTAGCCTTGACGGACATTAGGCTTGCCGTTGTCAGCCACACCCGCATTGGCTAAAACCAACTGCTTTAAATGGTTGTCCGCAGGATGGGTCAACAGGATGCGACTAAGATCCTGATAGCGTGCGGTATCTTTTAAAATGGCCTGGGCCTGTTCGGCATTGCCCTGATTGACTGCTTTGGCTAATTGTCCGATACCGCTGTGCTCACCAAAGCGATGGCTATAGCGCAGCATAACCGTTTGCTGGTTAATGGCTGAACCAACGGTGGCGGGTTCATTGAGTGCTTCGTCAATATAGGGTCTGATCCAGGCGCGGGTTTGTTCATCGTAGGCTTGGTTTTCTGCGCCGTGACATAAATCACCCATCACCGAACCCGCTTCGACAGAAGCCAATTGATCCTTGTCACCCAGCAATATTAATTGGGCTGACTCGGGCAGCGCATCCAGCAATGACGCCATCATTTCCAAATCAATCATGGACGCTTCATCAACAATGACAATGTCTGCCACCAAGGGATTATTTCGATGATGGACATAATGCCGCGAGTCGTGCCGACTACCCAGCAACCGATGCAAGGTGCTCGCCTTTTTGGGAATGCACTGTTTAAGGTCATCAGGCACCGCCAGTTTTTCCAAGGCTTTGCTAATGGATTCACTCACCCGCGCCGCCGCTTTTCCGGTCGGCGCCGCCAGCAAAATAACCAGCTTGCGGGTATTGTTGGATTCGTCATTAGCCAGCTTAAGAAGCAAGGCCAACAGCTTGGTTAAGGTGGTGGTTTTACCGGTGCCCGGGCCGCCGGTAATAATGGCAAAACGTGCTCGCAAAGCCAATATGCAGGCAATTTTTTGCCAATCAGGATTTTCGGGACTTTTGGACGCAAACAAATTCTGTAATTGCGTCTGCAAGGCTTCCGGCAGATCGTTTCTGACGGGTTGCAAGCGTTGTTGAATGGCTTCATCCAGTATTTGCTGGTACTGCCAGTAACGCCGTAAATATAAGCGGTTGCCCTCCAAAACCAAGGGGGTATTGCCCTGCCCTGATCCGACCAATCCTGAGTTGTTCAATGCCGCTTGCCACTGTTCGAGGTTATAAGCGTTAAGCCCGGAAAATTCTGCCAGTGCTTCGTCAGACTCGGACAAATTATCATCATCACCGGGAATGGCCAGCGTTAGTCCGGGTTGTTGACATAGCTTTTCAAGATCCAGATAAACGTCTCCCCTGCCCAATTGATGACTCACCAGTGCGCCGGCCCAAAGTACCGGCTCACTCGCATCGGCATCCTGATCCAAAAGAAAGCGCACAAAAGCCCTGTCCATCAGATTCAACCAACCCAGACTAATCCATTTATCCAGACTTTCAAGCACTGATAACCCTGATTTCATGCCATTTCTCCGTGACGGGTCGAACCCAAAAACAGGCTGTCCAAACCTTCAATTAAGGCCTTGGGCGGCTTATGAAACACCCGACCACCGGCAGCGCTATTTGAGCCGCGCAAAAACAAATAAAGACCGCCGCCGACATGGGTATCGTAATCGTAACTATTACCCAATCTGGTTTTTAATAACCGATGGAGCGCCAACAAATACAGGGCATATTGCAAATCATAGCGTTTACCCAGCATGGCGGTTTCCATTGCTTCCGGTGTGTAGGCCACATCATTGTTACCCAGTCCATTAAATTTATAATCAGCGATGTAATATTGACCCTTATGCACAAACACCAAATCGATAAAGCCCTTCAACAAACCGTTCACCTGAGCCGGCAACAATCGTGGCCGTGCTTTTCCTGCAAAAGTGTAACGGGTCACCAAGCGATCCAACGCTGGCACGTTCACATTGTCTGCACCCAGCAAAAATTCAAGTTCAGCCTGATAATGGTCAACTTCAAGCGAACCCAAGCTGACCGTTTCACCGTCCAGCAAAGGCATGGCTAACCATTGCGTTAAGGCCGTGGCAATAAGGTCACGTTTATCATCCCAAGTATCGTTGCTAAAAATCTTGTCAATCACTTTCTGCTGTTGCGCGGGGTCGTCTTGCATCGCTATAAAACCATGCTGCGCACACGCTTCCAGCAACCCATGAATCAACACGCCGGGGCCAGCGCCTCGCGGCAGACTATGCACGCCGGACAGTTTTTTTGTTAACGCGCCAACGGTGCTATCCGCTTCATCACTTTGTTTATCTTCCTGAGCGGTTTCAGGGGCGTTGGACAGTGTGAGATCATTATTTTGAAGCGTATTTTTATGTTCCATCTGCAAGGCGCTGTAACTGGCAATCCACCAGTTATCGGCAATGGTGGCGGTTGATTTTAGCGGTGCCTCCAGAGCTTCGAGTTGCTCCAAAGGCTGGTAATAATCACGACTGGGCTCAGGGATTTCCAGTAGCGCGATGGCTTCACAATTACCTTTGAGTTTAGTCAAATGGTTCACCAAAGCGTTGGCGGGTGTTTTAGGTTGCCAACCCAGCATATAGCCCGCCGCACTTTTTTCCAATTGACTGTCTTTGGTATTGCCGCTTTTAATCGGTGCAAAACCCAGCCAACAGGCATGTTGTGCCCGCGTGATGGCGACATAAAATAAACGTAAATCTTCTTGAAGCCGCTCCCGGTCGCTGATATTTTTAACAGCATCGTCCTTGCTTAAATCAATGCTTAAATTTTGCTCCGCATCATGGTAACGATAATAGTGGCTGTAACGACCGCTAACTTCCCTAAAGCTACAGATAAACGGCAAAAATACCAGCGGATATTCAAGACCTTTGGATTTGTGAATGGTGATAATCTTGATTAAGTTGGCATCGCTTTCCAAACGAATCACACTGGCTTCAGCGGCTTGATCGGTGGCGGCAATTTCTTCTGCCATCAACCTGATTAACGCCTGTTCGCCTTCGAGTTGTGCGCTGGCTTGTTGCAGCAATTCGGCCAGATGCAGCAGATTGGTTAAACAGCGTTCGCCTTCATTTTCTGTCATCAGCCGCGCAGGCAAACCGTAGTCACTCATCAGTTGCCGCAAGGTGGGCAAAATACCATCTTGTTGCCAGCGTTGCTGATAACCCAAGAAGCGTTCCAACTGCTGCTCCCAGCTCGGCTCGTCAATAGTCAGTTGCTGAAGCGACTGATAAGACCAGTCTAAAACAGCCGTACTTAAAGCCGCACGGACCTTGCGCTCGTTGCGGGGTTCGGCCATTGCCTTTAGCAAAATCAACAAATCAGCCGCTTCTGGGGTTGCATAAATGGAATCACGCTCAGAAAGATAAACACTACGCAGTCGCCGGTTTGCCAGCGCATTACGGATAACTTTAGCTTCTGTACCGCTACGCACTAAAATGGCAATGTCGGAAGGTTGCAAGGGTTTAATCATGCCCTCTGGCGATATAAATCCGGTTTGTCCCTGCTTTACCAAATTTAGCAAGCGCACAATCTCGCTGGCGGTCACTTCGGCCATGTTTTCCCGATAGTCGGGCATACCGATGGCATCCGATGAACTCCAATGCCACAAGGTTAAAGCGGAACCCGTTTCACCATTAACCACCCATTTTTCATCCCGGCCTTGAGCATCAACGGGTATAAACGGCAACGGATTACTGGTGTCGCTTTTAAAAAGAAAAGCCCCTTCGGTTTGTTTATCCGCCTCAATAAATACCTGATTAACTGCTTCCACCAAGGCTTGGGTCGAACGAAAGTTCTTGCCCAGCGTGTAATGTCGGCCTGCCGTAACGTGATGGGCTTTAAGATAGGTATAAATATCAGCCCCCCGAAACGAATAAATCGCCTGTTTGGGATCGCCAATCATAAAACAACCCAAGCCGTTATCACTGTCTGCCGGATACAAAGTGGCAAAAATCCGGTACTGCACCGGATCGGTATCCTGAAATTCATCAATCAAGGCAAGCGGATATTGTTCACGAATCACCCCGGCCAAGCGTTCTCCGTTGTCACCTTGCAGCGCCTTATCCAATCGCGTCAGCATGTCGTCAAAGGTCATGCGGGCCAAGCGCTGTTTTTCGGTATCGTAACGCTGCCTGATCCAATGAATAGCGTGCAAGGTTAGCGTTTCTGTCACGTCTATTTCTTGCTCAACATGACTCACCAAATCATCAATGGCTTGAAAGGCTGCGTGCTGTAATTGATCGGCTTTATCTTGATGGGTTTTGACCAGTCCTGACACTAACTTTTGTTGACCGAATTTTGCCAGATCCTCAATACTCAGGTTAACGCCACGTTGTGCCCACGCACCCAAGTCCGACAACTTGCCGTTAAAAGTGGCTTGCCGATATTGATTACCGTTTAACCAACGCTCACCAGAAGCCATGTTAAGCAAACTTTCTATTTCATCTTTATGGAGTGCCCATAAATGGCGTGCAACCTTTTCCAGATTACCGCGCGTTTGCTCCCACGTCTCCCAGCTTTTAAAGACAGCCGCTATGTCGGTGTTGGCGCACTCAAGCCCCTTCGCTTCGGTTTCAGACAACAACGACTTAAGCAATTTAGTTAATGCTTCTGGCGAAGCGGCCAGCTTAAGCGCCGCCTGACAGGACACTTCAGATAACGGATAAAAAAACGTTCGCCAATAATCCCGCACCACTTCATTTAAAAGTTCGGTATCATCGGTGTTAACTTCCTGACGAAACAGGCTGCCGCTGTCAAAAGCGTGTTGCTGCAACATGCGGTTACACCAACCATGAATGGTGTAAACAGCGGATTCGTCCATCCAGTTGGCCGCCAACTCCAAACGACGGGCACAAGCAGGCCATTCATTGGCTTCGTAACTGGTGCGTAGCGATTCCAAAAAATCATCACCCGCTACGGACTGTTCACGAAAATAACCGGCGGCTTGGGTTAGTCGTGCGCGTATGCGTTCACGTAATTCTTTGGTCGCTGCATCAGTAAACGTGACCACCAAAATATCGGGCGGCAATAAGTCACGACCGGATTGCGCCTCACTTTGACCATGTCCCAAAATCAGTCGAACATACAAGGCTGCAATCGTATAAGTCTTGCCGGTACCGGCACTGGCTTCAATCAGACGGGTGCCGGACAACGGAAAATCAAGCGGATTTAAGAGATTGGCGACGGTCATTTTTTTGCATCCTGTGCAGTTTGTTGCTTAAGTTGAGTCCATGCAGATCGATAAAGCGTTTCCGTCCACGTCTCAAAATCACCGGAGGCAGTTGCCTGAATCAAGCTGGCAAAACTTGGAAAAAACCGCGACAAATAAGCATCGTAAGCCACTTCACCCGGTGTCCAGTCATCCCCTTGATAGGCAATCTTTGCGGCCTCCCTGGCTTTATCCGGTGCAGCACTTAACCAGGCAAATGCAGTTTTACAGCCAAGCGGTAACGGTGCCTGCATCCCCACCAGCCACGCTTGGGTTACTATTTTAAGTTGTTCAAAAGCCTCGGTTTGCGTCTGTGAGGCAATCTCAATCACGCTATCCGATCCCATCACCACCGTTTGTACATTAATGCCCGAGGCGCAACCCGCAAGATGTTGCACCCAGTACAGCAACAGCTTGTGGTATTTTATTTTGCCGGTGCCGGTCAGCAAAGTTTGTGCTGTTACATGGATCAAACCCGTACGCAGTCCATCGCTGCTTTGCCGCAAATTAATTAACTCGCCTGTTAATTGAACCGTCACGCTATCCGCCAACGCAAAACTCAAATCAATAACGCGTGCCTCAAGTTCAGTCGGCCATAAAACAAGCAATGACTGATAACGCTGCCAGACTTGACTGACAGGGTCGGAAATATCGCTGTATGCCGCATGGGCAAAACCGCCGAGCGGGAGTTTACCTTGCCGCGCCATAGTCGTGCGCTGCTGCTCCAAAAAAACCGCCGTGTTGTCGGGGGTTTCACTTTGCAGGGCATCCAGCAAACTTTTACCCAGCACATAACTTTCCAAGCGGTTAAAGCCAAACGGTTCGTTGTCTTCACTGGTGACGGTTTCTTGATCAAAGCCAAATTTAAGCGTGTTATTACAAAAGGTTTTTACAGGCGCTTTAAGAAAACGCCCCAAGGCTTCCAGACTCAGGGTAAAGGCTTTTTCATACGCCGTTGCGGTGGTTGAACCGGGCAAACCAAACAACGCCGGTGGCTCAAACCATTCCCGTGCATAAGTGAACAAACGCGCATCCCGATTTTTGATGACATACTGCGTGCTAAAAGGTTGCAACGGGTGGTCAACGGTTAATGCTTTCAGCAACGGAGGCCGGTTATCGGCCAGTTGCCAACCCAGAGCCAGCGTATCGCGTAGCTGACTGATCAGCACCGAAGGCGGGCGCTCGCTGTTATCGCGAATATTGCGGCCTACCCAGCTGATATAAAGTTGTTGCCTTGATGACAGCAACGCTTCCAGAAACAGATATTGATCATCTTGCCGGCGTGAACGGTCGCCCGGTCGATATTGCCCGCGCTGACTCATCAAATCAAAACTGTGTACCGGCTGACTACGCGGATAATCACCGTCATTCATACCCAGTAAACAGATTAACCGAAAAGGAATGGCACGCATCGGCATCAAGGTACAAAAATTGACCCGACCACTTAAAAAACGTTGCTGAAGATTAGGCTCGTCCACTGCCCCCAGCCAGGCTTCGCGAACCACATTCAAAGGTAAGGTATCAGTAGCGGTTAAACCGGCTTTTTCGCAAATTTGTCGCCACTCCGCCAAGGCACGGTCAAGCGTCTCCAGCGTTTTTTGCTCCCGCTCGCTACTGCCGAACTCAAAAAAATCAGTCAACAGAGCAGACAGCGTGCGCTGCCAGTCATTGGCACTGAGCGCATGACGCAACAAGTTAGCGTACTTCTCAAGGGTTTCCAATAGATAAGCAAGACCGCCAACCCATTGCGCCTCCAGTCCGCCAATTTCATCGTAAGGCTCAATACCGTTAAACGCCTCACCGGCACCGACGGCATAGCCCAGCAACATCCTGCGCAAACCAAATTGCCAAGTATTGGCTTCCATCAACTCAGGCATCGCCACCGTTTGCACACGTTGCGCTGCATTTAAACCCCAGCGGATACCGGCCTCTTCAAGCCATTGATGTAATTTGGGGATAGCCACTTCATCAATGGCAAAACGCTGCCTTAAAGCCGGCACTTCCAGCAAGCCCAGAAACTCACTCACGGCAAAGCGCGAGTCAGGTAGATTAAGCAAGGTTTCGACCGCAACCAGCAAGGGATTTTGGCCACGCAGTTGCTGATCGGCCAAACTATAAGGGATGAAACGGGCATCATCGGGATTCATGTTGCCAAATACGGCGCGAATATGCGGCGAGTATTTATTAATGTCCGGCACCATAACAATCACATCGCGTGGATGTAAACCGTCAGTTGCATTAAAGCGGGCCAACAACTGATCGTGAAGAATTTCAACCTCACGCTGCGGACTATGGGCAACATGAAACACCAACGAGTCATCGACTTCAGACAACTCAACCGGCGTCGCTGGCAGTGGTTCCAAATCCAGTATGGTTTGTTGTAATTGTTGCAACAGACAACCTGCTCCAGGCTCGCAATAATCTTTAAACAGGTCAATTTTACTGTCCGGCCAAGACCAGCCCATATAAGCTTGGGTGTCATCAAACTGATCCAACAAACGAATATAATCACGCCCCTGTTTACCCCAAGCGGCAAGCAACGGTTGTGAATGGAGATGTAAATCTGCTTCGGCCAATGACGCCGTCGTCACCGACTTAGACTTATAGTCCTGACGGTGGCGCTCGGCTTTTAACAGTTCTTTGTCTTCAATAATATCGGCCCAGTAATGCTGGCAAGGGTTATGAACAAACAACACAATCTGACAAAACTTGCCCAACTTGGCTAATACCTCAAGCGATTGCTGCGGCAAAGACGATAAACCAAACACGATGATCCGGCGCGGTATGCCGACCGGACGCTGTTCCAGTGTGTCAATATGAGCCATAAACAACGTATGCACCGAAGCGCGACTGGCGTAAGGCATCGTGGCATCATCCAAATCAGCCAACACCGCACGCCACAAGGCAGCCTGCCAGCGTTGTTCCTCAGGCATAGCTTTCGGAATTCCTTCCGCGTTACGCAAGTTATCGAGTCCTCTAGCCCAATCGGCAAGCCAGTCAGAACGATACACCTGATATTGGTCAAAAAGATCCGCCAACTGTTCAGCGAGTTGATAACGTTTTCGGCTATTGTTATCGACCGCCAAAAATGTCGCCAGAATCTCAAACTCAGGCCAGGTAATCAGTGCAGGCAACAACCGATACAAGCGCCAAGTCAAAAACGCTTTTGCCAGCAATTGCTCTCTGGGCACTTTATCACCCACCAATACCGCACGATAAACACCCCAAATAAACAAGGCGGGCAATTGCATACTATTCGCCGCCGAGATACCTAACGCACTATTTTTCGCCAGACTTTGCTGCAACCATTGTCCCATGCCGTTACTTTGCACCAGAAACACCTCATTTTCCAAAGGTGCCAGCGGATGTTCCCCCAGCCAATATTCCACCACACCCCCCAACTCTTCCAGCTTGTTGGAGTGAATGACGGCAATACCGCTGTCTAGAGGGGTGGGGTGATTGGTTTCTGTCATGGGTATATTTTGGTGAAATAACGGCGGGGGTTGGAGTAATTTCGGCAACTGTAGCATCTTGGAACCAATACAGCCAGAGCGTTTTGCTGGTTTAAGAGTCCATCAGTCAGGTAGGGTGATTGCCAGTATCTAATGATACGTTGATGATCTTGTTTTGTGTCGAACCGGATACTTGATGTTGGGTAGCAAGATAGGTTAAAACACCTCCATTTCGGCGGCATCCATAGCGACCGGATGGTCGTTTACCGTGGTACAAAATAAATTGCATAATCTACGAAAGATAGGTATTCTCAGGATTCAAACACTGGCGCTTGAATCGAATCTTGTCACGCACTTGATCGAGAAATTTGTTCGGTTGCGCGGGTGTCGTATTTGCTGGCATGCGTTGTCGTGATCGTTTATGTTATTGGCACTATAAACAACAGGTTATATTAATAAGACATGATTATGCGACATTTTATATTTATTATACGACAATTAATGTCGTATATATTACGTTAGGCGTCAGATGACAAAACAGTCGTTCATACTATTGGCAACCGGTCTCGTGGCATCACTCATTCTTGTACAGAGCGCTTGCGGCGCAGTCGAGCGTGATAAGGAGGTTGAGCAGGCGCTTCACGCGATATCGCGCGAAATGAATAAGAACCTGCCACTTCAAATTATCGGGAGAAGTCGGTTGAGACTACGTTCGTCATGCGCAACACTCTAGTCATCAAGTACATGTTTACCGACGAAACGGTGATCAACAATCCTCGTTTCGATGTAAATCGCTATATCGCTCATCTTCAAGTGTCGCTTGGGGAGTCGACGTGCAAGGACGACGGTACCTTCGAACTCTTGCGTAGAGGTGCCAAGTACAACTACATGTTCATCAACCGCAAGGGTCTCAAAGTAATTGATTTCACCCTCGATTCACGGTTCTGCACCGAATATCGGCGCCGACAGGGACTCCGGTAATACGATGCCCAGGGTAATCAATGGGGTCACAAATCAATGGGGCCAGACTCGATTGATTTTTAATAACTAGGGTCAGAGTAAACTTAAATGCCTAACATTACGCTCAACCGGAGCGCAGTTATAATCCGGCTTTTTTTTCAGCTTTCCATGTGGTACCCGGTTAGCTTAACGTTAGGCATAGTTTTCATCATTAAATTTAAAGGGTAGAAATCATGGAATTTTCCGCAGTATTAACACCAGATTCAGAAGGTGGTTACGTTGCCTTCAATCCTGAAACAGGCACAACTACTCAAGGCGAGACGGTTGAAGAGGCCTTGGCTAATTTGAGTGAAGCAACTGAACTCTATCTTGAAGAGTTTCCGTTGATTACTTATGCCCGCCCGCTTTTGACAACTTTTCAAGTACCCAGACATGCCTAAGCTCCCCGTCGTTTCGAGTGCAGAAGTAATTCTGGCTCTAGAGCTGCTGGGGTTTTCGGTGGTTCGGCAACGCGGTAGTCACATTGTTCTACGAATGGGTTCTTCAGGCTGTGTTGTTCCTAACCATAAAGAGTTGAAAGCTGGAACTCTAACTGGAATACTCAAACAAGCCGGTGTATCGTTAGATGAATTCATATCAGCATTACGCGCCTAACCGTCCGTTCCAGCGAAAAATAAAAATAACTGGGGTCAGAGTAAAGTTAAATGCTTAACTCAACGCCCCAGCGGAGCTTCGCTTTGCGTTAGATGCCTATAGACTTTTAGCAAGTAGCCTCGATGAAGCAAAGCGGAATCGAGGATTTATCAACTCCCAATACCTCGATTTCACTGCGTTGCATCGAGGCTACTTGCTACTTGCTGACTGGGAGATTAATTTTAAGTGAGTAATTGACCGTTTTATTGCCATCTTTGGCACCGCCCATTAAGTACACTCGAATGGTATAGACACCGTTAGCAGGTAATTCTCCCTTGAAATGATTGCCGGAACTTGATCCTATAAATAGCGCAGCATCTGAACCGGGGGGCAGAATATTGAAATACACTGCGCCTTTACCCACTTTAAAGTCAACCGTCATTATTTGTCCGGCCTTGGCGCGTAATTGGTAATCCAGAGTTTCATGACCTTTAATCTTGCCGCTAACCGTTGTACCCGACGTCCCTTTTTTGAACAGAATTTGTTTTTGCAAAATGCCTGTATCAGCCCAAATAGGGGTCGTTCCAAACATTAATAAACCAGCCAGTACATAAACGAATAATTTTTTCATGGAGACTATTTCTCTGCTAAAAAAATGATGACACTCAAAATTGCGGAACTACAACGACCAAAGCCAGCTGTTGTAAAATAGTATAAAAAATGTCGGAGGGCAAAGCGTCAAAAACTGGCTACAAGGCTTCGGTTTTGATTTTTGCACAACGCGTGCATTGATAAGCAGTAATCAACTTTCCCTGTTTAACATCGAACTGCTTTTCTTTGAGAACGACCCATTTATGGAAGCCACTGCGGCACAAAGTATTGCCTTTATGCCGTTGGGCTACTGTTTGCCGCTTAAACTGAACAACATCACCCATAATTTTTCTTTACTTAGAAAGCACGGTTATTTTTTGGCTATGGCATTCCATGCAGCAAGCCATGTTTGTGACAGATAGGCATCGGCTTTTTTATTAAGGGCACCGGTTAATACTGCTCGCAAGGTGTTATTGATAATGCCGAAAAAATAGGCATTAACCAGTTGCGGATCAATATCACGTATTTCGCCTGCTGTTATACCGGCCTGAATAATTTTAATAATCTTTATAAAGGCTGCTGTTTCCATAACCGGTTTTTCTTCCGGTAAAAACTCTTTGAGGTTTAAAATCAACAGAAACTGCATAACCTCGGGCGCCTCATCAGTTAACCTAAAAAACAAATCTGTAATGCCGTGCAATTGCTCTGATGATTTTTGACTTTTACGCCGAATATCATCAATAGAAATGTTTAGGCTATCAAAAATATTGGCATACAACTGCGCGGCCATGACGTGTTTGTTTTTAAAATGATGGTAAATGCCGCTGGTATTTTTCAACCCTGACGCTTCTGCTATATCAACTAACGAGGTGGTGTAATAACCTTTTGTGGTGAATAGCTTTAAAGCAATTCGTAATATTTCGTCGTGGGTTTCAGCTTGGGGCTGAATAATTTCAATTTCCTGATCCATTTTTTTTACCGCAGCGTATCACTAT
>JBAXUR010000100.1:0-12007 GCA_037129595.1 Methylococcaceae bacterium
CTTGTTCGCGTCCTTGTTCGCGTCCTTGTTCGCGTCCTTGTTCGCGTCCTTGTTCGCGTCCTTGTTCAAGTCCTTGTTCGAGTCCTCTTTCGAGTCCTATTTCTTCTGCTGAGGCTATTTTGCTTTCTATGTCTGCTAGTGATTGCATGCGTATTTCATAGACCAGGCGCTCTTCTTCATCAAACATTCTATCGACTGCGGTGATGGCTTTTACAATAGCCGGGTCAAAGGCCAGTTCTTCCGGAACATGATTTTTATCCAGATTATGGGCTTTGGTTAAAAAAGTGCTCCAGCGATCCAGGGCGGTGGTTACCTGGTTTTGTTGTTTGGTAAATTTTCTAAGTTCTACGTAGTGCAGCTCAAATATGTCGTGGAGTTTGTCGTCTTTACCGGTGGCGGTGTTAATGATTTTGTAGCAGTTATGGACTTCGCTCCGGTCGCGTATAAAGTTAAAGTCCAGGATGTTGATGCTGATGGTTTTTTTTAGCTCTTTGTACATCTTGCCTTCACTGAGTTGATCGGTAACCAGTTTTGCCCAGTAGTAGATGGCGCGTTTATCAAAGTTATAATCTTCGCCGATTTGCATTTCTACGTTAAACCACTGGCCATTTTTACTTGTGGCTTTGATATCAAGGATGGATATTTTACCGGCTCGGTAATCGGCTAGGTTGTAGGGGTTTTTTAATTCCACTTCAACCACTTGATCTTGTTCAGAGATAATGGCATTGATCAGTGATATTAAAAGGTCTTTATTTTCTTCGCTACCAAACAGTTTTTTAAAAGCGAAATCGACACGGGGGTTTATTTTGCACATGGGATTATTTAATGGGTAGGTGAAGTTTTGGTTGGATTATAGTGCATTAGGTTAGTCAATTTGTCGGGTTACGCTGTTAGCCATTAACTTAAGACATTTCACCACACGAAGACACGAAGATTTTTCTTTTTTACTGGTTACCAAGCTCCAGTTCTCGTCGTTATAGACACACTCTCAAAGCACGTCATTCCGGCATGGACTGCTGAAATTCAGGCTACAGGGACGTACAAAAATTATCATCCCCGGCACTGGATACTCGCTTCCGGGCAGATATGACGGCTTACTTGAACACTTGTGTATAGCCATGAGAGCTCCAGCTTGGCGTGCTTAATTTAACTACCCTCTATTTTTGTGGATTAATTCCGGCAAGTTGCTGGTTTAGCCATTCAGTCAAATCAGCAACGGTTGTCCAGTCAAGTATGGCTTCTATCAGGTCTTCCAGCTTTTCAACAGATAATGATTGTAATTGCTCAAGGGTTGTATCGAGTTCGGGGTGAATGCCAAATTTTCGTCTTATCAAGCGTGTTACCAAAGAAATGCATTCTTCCTGGCGGCCTTCTTGACGCCCTTCTTGATGCCCTTCTTGTTTTAGTATTTGTGCCAGTCCCATGATTTCACCTTCTTCGTTTAGGTAATGTGTGCGGAATTCATTTATTTCTTGTTCGCTAAGGTTCGCATAAAAATCAATAAAGTCAATATATTTACGTTGTTTGTTGGGGTTTGGTTCTATTTTTAGCAAGCCCAGTTGCGCGGCTAAATATATTTGTAGGCGCTCTTGTTTTGGGTAGTGCATATTTGGCAGGTTTAGCCGGGCGATGATATTGTCGCTGTCTTTGTAGTCGTGGGCTGATAAGCGTTTTAAATCGCAAGCTAAATAACGAAAATCTAAATAAGTGTGTCTATCGCCACCCAAGTGTAAGCTTGTTTTTCGTGTGCCGGCGTTTAAAAATATAACGACAGGGATAACCCGATCGGTTTCCATTAATTCTGCCAGATCCAAGTAGTAATGCGCCAGTCGATGAATTGAAAAGCGATAGCTTTGGGTTTCTTCTTCGATGACAAAGACAATGGCTTCGCGATTTCCATTGGGCCATTCTACTAATAATGGGACATCGAGTTCGCGGAAGCGATCTTTTAATTGTTTCTGACGTATTGGAATAATTCGCGCTTGATTTAAATCATCACCGGTTTCTTCTTGAGCAAAAAATGCCAAGGCTTCGCGTGGATAATCCAGAATCAGGTTTTTAAAGTTTTGGTCATGCTGGTTCATGTTACTTTAAAGAGAGTCATATCAAGGATAATGAAGGTGCTTGCATTGTAATTATTGAGCACCTCTCTTTAAAAAAAAGAAGTTAGGGAAGGCTTTATTAGATAAATAATTGCCTTGCATTTTGTATAAAGTGCTACGATTTTATTTTATACGGGTTCTTTGGCCGGGGTGTTGGCACGTATCAAACGGGCAATGAGATTGGCTAAAAAAATGGCAAATAGTGCGCCGCAGATATCTGCAAGCAAGTCCAGTAGATCGGCCTTGCGACCGGGAATAAGCATTTGGAATGCTTCATCGATAATGCCGAACAAAGTAACCATCAGTAGGGGGATGGAAAGTAAGGGGATTGCTGGTGTTGGACTAAGCTTGAACGCTAGTGCGCAGGCCAGTAGGCCCAAGCCGCTAAACGCTAAAAAGTGCGCGGCTTTGTCAAGGTGTGGTGCTTTGTTTAATAGAGGTAAAGGCGGCCCTGAGGCTTCGATTAGCGTTGCAATTATCCAGATGATGATAAGCAGGCAGAGAAAAAAGATGGGTTTGAGGTTGTTTGACTGAGTCATTTTTTAATCGCGCTGATGGCTAGTAGGCTTGTTTGTTTATAAAGCCTTTAAAAACGGTCATGAGTACTATTTTTAAATCAAGCCAGAGTGACCATTGTTTAATATATTCTAAATCATAATTAATCCGGGCTTCCATTTTGTCCAGTGTGTCGGTTTCGCCCCGATAACCATTAATTTGAGCATGTCCGGTAATGCCGGGTTTAACTTTATGGCGCAGCATATAGCCTTCTATCTGTTTTCGATAGTATTCGTTATGAGCTATGGCGTGAGGACGTGGCCCCACGACGGACATGGTGCCTTGCAAGACGTTTAAAAACTGGGGTAATTCATCCAGTGAGGTTTTACGTAAGAATGCACCGAAGGGTGTAATGCGCGTATCATTTTGGGTGGCTTGTATTACGTTATCGCCATTGTCGCATACGGTCATGGAGCGAAATTTCCATACTGCTATGGGGTCACCTTTTACACCGTAGCGCTGCTGTTTAAAGATGATGGGTCCTCGGGAAGTGAGTTTGATTGTTAGGGCGATAGCCAGCATGGGAATGGCAATGACAGGCAATATAAGCAGGCACAGTAGCAGGTCTTCAAGACGTTTTGCGATACCGTCAAGGGCATTGAATGGCGTGTCAAAAACACTGACGACGGGTATGCCTTGTACGTTGCTCCATTTGGACTGGATCAGGTTAAACATAAAGAAGTCGGGTACGATATTAACTGAAACGGTACTGTCGGCCAGTTGTTTAACAAACTGACTGATACGTTTTTCTGCACGCAGGGGCAGGGTGATGTAGATGTGGTCGATTTCACCTTGTTTTGCTTTTTCAAGTAGTTGTTCAAAGCCACCCTTTAAATCGCCAATCTGTGTGTCATCCAGGCGTCGGTCTTCGTCTTCTGTTCGGTCATCAAAAAAACCAACAAAATTATAACCTATCCAAGGCATGTCCTCTAAAGCATTGTGAAGTCTAAGTCCTAGTGAGTTAGCGCCCAGTATGGCGTAAAATCGTGTGTTAAAGCCCTGCTTTCTTAAATAGGATAAGAATAAGCGTTGTATCGTATGGGTCAGGATGATGCTGGTTGGGGCAAGTGGAATCCATAATTCTATGGCTTGTAATGAATAATTGTATTCAGTGCCATAGAGATAGACGCCAGTGATAACTAAGGTAAAGGCTCCTATCCACGAAAAAAATATCTTTAGAGACTCATCGAACAGGGACGCTCCGCGCCAGTTTTGATAAAGTTCGTTGTTTTCAGCTAAAATACCAAAAATTGCGGTTGCTATAAGGCTAGGCAGAAAGTATTCACGATCCAGAGGGAGGTTGTATAGTATCAATGATGCATATAACGAAGCCATAATCAAGGCAAGGTCAATAGTGCGGGCCAAGACCTGTAATTTGGAATGGTGTGGTTGAATAAGTCCTTTGGAACGTGCTGAGTTCATGGGTTGGATAGATAATTGGCTGGGCTTTGGTAGAGTTTACTACTTGGGTTGTGTTTTGTATCAATATTATTAGTTTTAGTTTGATTAAAAACGTTTAAACACGTTGAATGCTATTTGAAATGCAGTTTTTAAAATAATAATATTGAATATAGTAGACTAAAAAAGCGTGTGCTTGTAAATTTATATTATTTAGATAAAGCAACATGTTGCGGTGCTCAATTGGGGTTTTTAGGTTGATAACCTTCATTGATTAAAACAGGTGATGGTGTCGATAAGCTTAGGAAGGGCGACCAGTGGGTCGCCCGGGTAGCTCTGCTGAAATACTTTAGCCCTTTCTTGCTTCTACCGCTTGCATCAATGGTCGCCCTACAAATAAAATGTTATTGATTTATTTAAAATCCGTAACGGTTACCGTATGCAGTAATTTTTTGCGTGTTGGTAGAGGCAAGGTAAGTCAATTAGGTGTTCTTGATTAACTTAAGGCTGTGAGTACTTGGCTGGAGGTGGTGTTATTAATTACGTCTGCCGTTTTTACCTGTAGCGGGTTCTTCAAATTTAACTTTTAAAGGTTTTCCGCAATATAAATTGCCGTCAAGGGCTGCTATAGCCGCTCGGGCTTCGTGGCCTTCCATTCCGATAAAGCCGAAACCTCTACATTTACCGCTAAAGATATCGGAAACAAGTTGAATGGAGCGGACTTTGCCGTATTCTGAAAATAAAGCTTGAACAGAAGCCTCAGTGGCCTCGCTAGGTAAGTTTCCTACAAAAAGTCGTTTCAAAAGACATATCCTAAATTCAGGGGGTGAGTTGATATTGACCGGATAAACCGGCTATGCCACAACTCCGTCTGGTTATTTAGGCGGAGTTGTGTGTCGAAAAGTATCCTCAGCTTACGCTGCTGATACGTTTGAAGCTTGTGGGCCTTTAGCGCCTGATTCTACTTCGTATTTGACGGCTTGGCCTTCAGCCAAGGTGCGATAACCGCCGTCGCTTGCAATCGCAGAAAAATGTACGAATACATCTGCACTGCCGTCGCTAGGTGAAATAAAACCAAAACCTTTAGACTCGTTAAACCATTTAACAGTACCTGTTGCCATGAAACTTCCTCAATAAATGAATGTAAATATGTTTTATTGCAAATTAGATCGGACACAAAAAGGAAAATAACATAAGGAATTTCTGAGAAGTGCTGATTAACATGCAAAATTTATTAAATAGAAGTCCCGCATTAAGCGCGTAGTACTATCCACTAACCGGATCATTATAGTTGTTAATCCTTGTTTTAGCCATTTAAACTTTAGGAAAGGTAACGACTCAGTCGATGCTTTTTTTGATCATAGCGCACGGATGACGTTGATTGGGCGCGTTTTAATGAAGGTTGTTTTCTTTTTGTAGTGCTTGCAGTTATTGTTGCTGATTTGCGAGCGTTCAGCACATAACTGTAGGGGCAGACCTGCGTGTCTGCCCAAAATGGGATAAATCGGTTGTGTTGGGCGAACGCGCAGGTTCGCCCCTACAGTTTAAGACGCTTGCGTGTTGCTGAATTGGTGAGCTCAGCAATCGGCTTTTATTTCCAAATGCTGACAATATTGGTAAAGTCATCTGTCCAGGGTTTCATGTCAAAATATAAGGGCATTTTTTGCCAGTTACCAAGACGGCTTAGGCTGAGCGGTGTTAATGTTTCCGGATTTTTTGCCATTACGACCCAGTCTGTTGCAACTACCAGCGGTAATTCTTGCTGAGGCTTAAATTCTTGTATCAGTGCCGAGAAATGTAAATGCTCGGCATGAATGGATAAAACTTTCTTTAAGGACAGATGGCGATTGGTGATATGAAAAGCCAGTAGGCCATTGGGTTTTAATTTTTTAAAATAAAGTGCCAGTGCTTCTTCCGTTAGTAAATGGGTGGGGACAGAATCTGAGCTAAACGCATCCATGACTAATAAATCAAATTTTTGATCCGGTTCTTTTTCCAGTGACAAACGGGCGTCACCCAGGCTCATCGTGGTGTTGGAAGCGCAGCGTTTAAGGTAGCTAAAGTAGTCAGGATTGCTGGCAATGTCGATAACCAGCGGATCGATTTCGTACAATGTCCAGTGTTGTTGCTCTTTGGCATAACAGGCTAAAGCGCCTGCACCCAGTCCAACTATGCCAATGTTCCAGTTTTGATTGGTGCTGTCATACTCTTTAAACAGTTGTCCCATCGGGCCGGGGCGACTGTAATAAGTTAACGGTATTTTGGCCAGATTTTCAGGCAGGCGTTGTGCGCCATGTTTGGTAGTGCCATGAAAGAGTTCATGATATTTTTCAGGTTGATTTTGTTCATCAGTCAAGATGCTTTCACGGACGGCAAGTACGCCAAAAAACGAGCGTTCCTGATAAATTGTATGCGACGACAGGCCATGTACGCCAAGTGCTAAAAAAATAATCGCGCCGGTTAATAAAGCAAAAGCAACCGGCTTAGCCCTGAAGAAATAGGTTGTAATAGTTAGGGCAATTAAGCTGATGATGATGACATCAAAATACGGGAGTAAATCGTTAACGCGCGTATAAAGAATCAAGCCGGTAATAATAAGCAGGGCAGGGGGTATTATTTGTAGCAGCAGGCCTTTTTTAAATGCGATCTTTGAACCTGGGCGCAGTAATAGGGCGGCAACAATCATAAGCGGGTATTCGTAAATGCCGTTAAAAATAAAGGGCGCGACAAAGGTGTTAAACATGCCGCCCAACATGCCAGCAAACGACATAATCAGATAAAAAGTGGTTAAATATTGGGTGTGGGGGCGGTTTTTTGCCAGTTCGCCATGACAGACCATGACGGCAAAGAAAAAAGCCAGCAGGTGCAAGGCCAAATAGGCCCAATAGGGCAGGTCGGCCGGGTTGATGAAGGCGTAAGCGATAAACGGCAATAATACGATGGGCTGTAGCTTGACCATGACCGGATGTATTTTGTCATTCCATTTGGAAAATACGATCACAAACGACAGTAAATAGAGGGTTAGCGGAATAATCCATAATAACGGCACGGAGGCAATGTCGGTGCTGATAAAATTCGTTAGTCCCAAGAGTAAGCTGGAGGGCACAAAAGCCAAAGCCATCCAGTGCAATTTGCGATAAATACCCAGTGGCTCTTCTTCTGCTAGGCTGTCTTGTTCAATGGCTTTATTTTGTTGTGTTTTCCAGAGTACAAAAGCGCAACCGGCGATAAGCAGGCAGAGCAACAGATAACCGATGCTCCAATAAACTTTTTGATTGGCCAGGCCGATAGTCGGTTCAAGTAAAAAAGGATAACTGAGTAAGGCAATCAGGCTGCCGGTGTTGCTGGCGGCATAGAGATAATAAGGATCATGGCTGGTGTGATGGCCAATATTGGCAAACCATTTTTGTACCAGTGGCGCCGTGGTTGATACGACGAAAAAAGGCAGGCCGATAGCCAGAAATAATGTCCAAAGCAGCCAGAGTGTTGGATTGCTGTCAGTGGGTGGGGCGATATTTTCCGGCAAGGCTAAAGGCAGCGCCAGAAAGCTGACCAGTATAACGGCCGTATGTATCTGGATTTGACGATGTTGACCAAAACGTGTGGAAACGGTGTGCGCATAAAGATAACCCAGAAACAAAATGCTTTGGTAAAACACCATGCAGGTGTTCCAAACCGCTGGAGAGCCGCCCAGTAAAGGTAATAACAGTTTTCCGAACAAGGGTTGCAGAACAAACATCAGCGACGCGCTGGTAAATAAGGTGCCGGCAAATAATATTATCAGGGATAAGCTGCGGTCGGTTTTTGTTTCTGAAAGGTTGCTCATTATTTTTAGTGTCGCTTTTTAGGCTTGTTATTTTAAGGCGCTAATAATAAAGCATTTGCTGCGGTATGGGGGAATTTGAATGTGATTTTTGCAAAACGGACGGGTTTTTTAGGTTGTTAGTAGTATCGTAGGGTGCGCATTGCGCACCTTTTCGGATACTTGGTTAGCCACCGTCTCCGATGTTTTCCCAAACGTTGATGTCGGAGTCTTCCAGTTGGTGCAGTTTTTTGGTAGTTATTTGCTGTTTAGCGCGCAAAACTTCGAGTTCTTGTTCCACGATAAGCTTTATATCGGTCTCTGTATGTTGGGATTTTATTACCAACGCATCAATTTGGGCGCTGTGTTCAATAAGTTCAGTTAGCAGTCTTTGTCGGTATGCATCTGTCGTTTTCATCCGTTAATCCTTAGGGCTTTGGATAATCGTAAATCATAAAAGCTTTTCACCACGAAGAACACGAAGAAAAAACGTTGTGTCTTGGTAGTGTGAGTGATGGCATTGCAAATCTCGTCATGCTTCATTAAATCTTAAAAATTTTCACCACGAAGGGCACGAATAAAGAAAACTTCGTGCTCTTCGTGGTGAATAAAAAATAACTTAAGCCTGATCAAGTTTGGTTATTGCTGTTCTGGCCAGTTCGCTTAAGGCCGATCCATCTTCTTTACAATAAGCAATGATTTCACTACGCATTTTGGGATGCCATGATCTTAAAATGTGTTTTGATATGCCTTCTGCAGCGATTTCTTTATTGCTTTCTGCGTTAAAAAAATTACCAATGTCATTGGCCATTTTGACAAGTGTTTCAATTTTCATGGTTAATTAAATAAGAGGGTTGCTGTGAGTTAAGCGCTGTGGATGAGTATAGATAACATGCTGATCATCGCGGGCAAAACCGATTAAAGTAAGTCCTGTTTCATCGGCCAGTCTTATGGCTAGACCGGTAGGCGCAGAAATAGCCGCAAGCATGGTAATGCCAACCCAGGCGGTTTTTTGTACCATTTCATAACTGGCTCGACTGGTTACGATAACAAAGCCGGCAGATAAATCTTTGTCGGTACGCAATAATAAACCAATTAACTTATCCAGTGCATTATGTCGACCTACATCTTCTCTGAGATCGACAATGCCCAGGCCGGGAATAACCCAGGCGGCGGCATGTACGGCTCCGGTTAACCGGTTTAATGTTTGGTGTTGTTTAATGTCGGTTAGCGCAGAGCGCAGCTGGGCACCTGACAGGGATAAGTCGCCAGTAACCTGATTGGGTTGTCGGATTGCTTGTTTTAAGGTGCTGGCTCCACACAGACCGCAACCGGTACGGCCGGTTAAATTACGACCTTTATCAGCCATGCCTTGAAAGCGGTTATCCGGAATTTTTAATTGTACTTCAATACCGTTGGAGCGATTATAAATCCGTGCTGAGAGTAATTCTTGCGGATTTTTAATAATACCTTCGGTGATGCTAAAGCCCAAGGCAAACTCTTCCAGATTTGTTGGGGTTGCCAGCATGACAACATGCGGCGTGCCGTTATAAATCAGGGAAATAGGGACTTCTTCGGCAATATAGTCTTGCTTGTTTTCATGCATATCACCTTGCCAGCGATCAACGGATCTTTGTTGGTAGCTGGGCCAGCCCAAATCCAATAGTAACGATTGCATGCGTTAATTGTCTCTCAGGGTATCGGTATCCACACAAGTGAAAGCCTCTTCTTCAAGGGGGATATGGCTGTAAGACGTTGATTTTACGACGCTACGCTGTTCCTGCATTATTCTCAATCGCTGTTCTCTACGCGCTTCTACCTTCCGCGATCCATGGCTGGGTACCTTCTGCATGCGTGCAGTCGTTACTTCAACCCTTTTTAGCAGGAGAATGCGTTTGTATCTACCATAACTCATTGTTTCATTGGCTATAAAAGTTTTTTTAATACCTCTCTCATGGGTTACCCTTGAGAGAGGTATCTGATTGCCGGATGGTTAGCTATTATTGATGCCTTGCTCAAGCAAATCTAACTGTGTTTCTGAAAATGCACGGTACTTTTCTTGCCATTCAGATGGTTGATTAACTTTACTGATTTGCACGGCGGTCACTTTATATTCCGGGCAATTGGTTGCCCAATCAGAATTATCGGTGGTGATGACGTTGGCGCCGGATTCGGGGAAATGGAAGGTGGTATAGACCACGCCAGGTTGTACACGATCGGTAATGGTCGCGCGTAATACGGTTTCACCTGCACGACTTTTAATACCGACCCAATCATCCATTTTCACACCACGGTCTTCGGCATCATGCGGGTGGATTTCAAGACGATCTTCTGCATGCCAGGCGTTATTTTCTGTTCGACGTGTTTGGGCGCCAACATTGTATTGCGACAGGATGCGACCGGTGGTCAACAGTAACGGAAATTTGCGACTGCTACGTTCTATGGTGGGGACGTATTCGGTCAACATAAACAAGCCTTTGCCGTTATCGCGCATAAAGCTGTCTTCATGCATGATTGGGGTGCCGACCGAGGCTTCATCATAGCAGGGCCATTGGATGCTGCCCAGTTCGTCAATTTTTTCATAACTGACGCCGGCAAAAGTCGGTGTCAAGCTGGCAATTTCAGCCATGATTTCTGACGGATGACTGTAGTTCATCGGGTAACCCATGGCATTTGACAGCAGTTGGGTAACTTCCCAATCCTGATAACCTGCCAACGGTGACATGACTTTACGAACGGGTGAAATACGTCGTTCTGCGTTGGTAAAGGTCCCGTTTTTTTCTAAAAATGATGCGCCTGGTAAGAAGACATGCGCAAATTTTGCCGTTTCATTGAGGAAAATATCCTGCACAATGACACATTCCATTGCACGTAGGGCTGCATGTACATGCTGAATGTCAGGATCAGATTGGGCAATATCTTCACCTTCGCAGTACAGTCCCATAAAGTTTTTATCCATGGCGGCATCAAACATGTTAGGGATACGTAAGCCAGGTTCATTGCTTAATTCAGCGTTCCAAGCGGCTTCAAACAGTTGGTGTGTGTCTGGGTCAGAGACATGGCGATAGCCGGGGAATTCATGAGGAAATGAACCCATATCGCAAGAGCCCTGTACGTTGTTTTGTCCACGTAGCGGGTTAACACCGACGCCGTCACGACCTAAATTGCCGGTTGCCATGGCGATGTTGGCAATGCCGATAACCATGGTAGAACCTTGACTGTGTTCAGTAACGCCCAGGCCGTAATAAATGGCGCCATTGTTGCCGGTGGCATAAAGTCTTGCCGCTGCCCTGAGTTCGGCTGCCGGAACGCCGGTTACTGATTCTGTGGCTTCCGGAGAGTTGTGTTCTTGAGCAATAAAGGTTTCCCATTTTGTAAAGGAGGCAACATCGCAACGCTCTTTGACAAAGGCTTCGTCCATTAATTTTTCGGTTACGATGACGTGGCCAATGGCGTTAACCAACGCGACATTGGTACCGGGACGTAGTTTTAAATGGTGATCGGCTTGTACATGCGGTGAATTTTTGACCAGATCAATTTCACGAGGATCAATGACGATCAATTTTGCGCCCTGACGCAGGCGTTTTTTCATTTGTGAGCCAAATACCGGATGGCCGTCGGTGGGATTGGCACCAATAACCATAATGACATCGGCTTTCATCACGGAGTCAAAATCTTGCGTGCCTGATGATTCACCAAAGGTTTGTTTTAGTCCGTAACCAGTTGGAGAATGGCAAACCCGCGCACAGGTATCGACATTGTTATTGCCAAAACCCGCACGAATGAGTTTTTGCATGATATAGACTTCTTCGTTGGTACAGCGTGAAGAGGTGATTCCACCGATAGCATCTTTGCCGTATTTTGTCTGGATGCGTCTTAATTCAGAAGCGGCATGATTAATGGCTTCTTCCCAGCTGACTTCTTGCCAGGCATCTTTAATGCTGGCACGAATCATGGGTTTGGTCATGCGGTCTTTATGGGTGGCATAACCAAAGGCAAAACGACCTTTGACACAGGAATGACCATGATTGGCTTGGCCATTTTTGTTGGGCACCATGCGAATCACTTGTTCGCCTTTCATTTCTGCCCTAAATGAACAGCCGACGCCACAGTAGGCACAGGTAGTAATAATAGCGTGTTCGGGCTGGCC
>JBAXUR010000101.1:0-11699 GCA_037129595.1 Methylococcaceae bacterium
GATTTACTGGATGTGTTTGATGGGTCGATTAAAAATCATGATGTTGAGCTCTACACTAAGTTTGCCGCTTATCGCCAAAACCAGGGTGAAGGGCTAAAGTCGGAGGAGATTTCTGAGTTGCTGGTGAACATGGGGCCTTATGTCGGTCAGTTTGTTGCCAAGTTGTTCAATGTGTCCGAGCAACATCAAGTGCAAAGCGTCATAATCAAGGATGAAATTGATACCATTTTTACCTATAAAAATGAAGTGGTAGAAAAGCTGGGCGTTGTGTTTAAGGGCCAGGATACTAGTGATTGGGCTATTTCTTCTATCCTGAATCGTTTCGATTTGTTGATTGAGGCCGGTTTTCCGGAAGCTAATCAAGATGATGATCCTGAACACCGTGTTGCACGTGTCGGTGCAGTGATTGGCTTATTGTCCAGCCATTACAAATTACTTGCCAAAGGGAAAGCCAGCGCTTACGAAAATGCGGATGAACAAGTTTCTGCGTTACGTGCAAAATTGGCAGTCCATGAACTGGCGGCAATTGAATTTAGCGATATTATTAATGCCGCCGATGCGGCTGAATTTATCAGCGGCTTAATGGATATTGTGCAACGTTGGAGCTTTGTTGCTCAAGAAGATAACGATATAGTTGCTGACTGGTTAAGCTTTAAGTTTCCTGAAAAACGTGATTTTGACCATTTGGTTGGGCATGACACCGTAGACCGTGGTGAATTTACTGCGTGGATGGGTAGTTTGGAACATCGCCGCCGCAGGGATGGCTTTAAGTTAACTGATCCAAGATACAATCAACGTCAGGTATTATCAGAAGTTAATCATTGTATTTATTGTCATGAACGCGATACTGATTCATGCTCAAAAGGCATGCGTAACAAAAAAACCAATACCTTTAAAGTGGATCCGCTGGGTGTAACCACTATCGGCTGTCCGTTGGATGAAAAAATATCGGAAATGCATTTGGTTAAACGTAATGGCGACAATATTGGCGCCTTGGCTATTATCATTATTGATAATCCGATGTGTCCGGGTACCGGTCATCGTATTTGCAATGAGTGTATGAAAGGCTGTATTTATCAAAAAACCGATCCGGTTAATATTCCTCAAATTGAAACTAATGTACTGACTGATGTATTGTTCATGCCTTACGGTTTTGAAATATACAGCTTGCTGACCCGTTGGAATCCGTTAAACGTTAAGCGCCCCACCATGTTGCCGTATAACGGTAAAAATGCCTTGGTGGTAGGTTTGGGTCCCGCCGGTTATACCATGAGCCATTATTTACTAAATGAAGGCTTTGGTGTGGTCGGCATTGATGGCTTAAAACTGGAGCCCTTGCCGGTAGCGTTAACCGGTGATGCAAACACGCTGCCCATACCAATTGTTGATTTTAATGATCTCTACGAAGATTTGGATAAACGTATTTTGGCAGGTTTTGGTGGTGTGGCTGAATATGGTATTACCGTTCGTTGGGACAAAAACTTTCTAAAAGTTATTTACTTAACGCTGCAACGGCGTGAAGCGTTTCGTGCTTATGGGGGTGTACGATTTGGTGGCACATTGACCATTGAAGATGCCTGGAACATGGACTTTGATCATATTTGTATCGCTTCTGGCGCAGGTAAACCGACTGTTATTGACCTGAAAAACAATTTGATGCGGGGTATACGTAAAGCCTCTGATTTCTTGATGGCGTTGCAATTGACTGGCGCGGCCAAAGCGTCTTCAATGGCTAATTTGCAGGTGCGTTTACCGGCAGGTGTGATTGGTGGCGGTTTGACGGCGATTGATACCGCAACCGAATTGATGGCGTATTATCCTGTTCAGGTGGAAAAAATCCTGCATCGTTATGAAACACTGTCTGCAGTTTATGGCGAACAAGTGGTTCGTGGTCGTTACGATAAAGAAGAAACGCTTATCCTTGATGAATTTTTAGAGCATGGTAAAGCTATCCATGCTGAACGCCAGCGCGCTGAAACCGAAGGCGAGCAACCGCATTTTCAACCGTTGGTGGAATCATGGGGTGGCGTAACGCTGTTTTATCGCAAAGGCATGATTGATGCTCCTGCGTATCGCCAAAATCATGAAGAAATTAACGAAGCATTGGAAGAAGGCATTGCCTTGGCAGAAGGTATGAGTCCGCTTAGTGCGGATGCCGACGAATACGGGCATTTAAATGCCGTGGATTTCGAAAAGTTGGTGCTGGAAGAGGGGCGCTGGAAAAGCTCGGGACAGATTATCAAGGTTCCGTTACGAAGTTTGTATGTGGCAGCGGGCACCTCGCCCAACACGATTTATCAAAGCGAATATCCCGACACGTTTGTGATGGATAAATGGTTTTTTCAACGCTATGAACCCGAATGGACAAATGATTCTGTTGAATTAGTACCTATGAGCGATGAAGCGTTTCCTAAGCTGGGTAAACCTGCACCGCTGACGTCCTATCAAAAAGACGGTAAATTTATCAGCTTTTACGGGGACAATCATCCGGTCTATGCCGGCAATGTCGTAAAAGCGATGGCAAGCGCCAAAAATGGTTACCCCTACATTGTTAAATTGTTTGAACAACAGCTGGCCAATCTAAATCCGGCACAACAACCAGAACGTGATGCGGCCTTAAAAGACTTGTTTGCTCGCTTGGATGAATCCTTCAAAGCCACTATCGTCGCCATTAACCGATTGACACCGACCATTATCGAGGTGGTTGTAAAAGCACCGCTGGCGGCTGAAAAATTTCATCCCGGACAATTTTATCGTGTGCAAAACTATGAAGCCATTGCGCCAACGGTTGAAGGTACCGCATTAGTTGCGGAAGGCTTGGCGTTGACCGGCGCAGAAGTCGACAAAGAAAATGGCACAATTTCCTTGATTGCGTTGGAAATGGGTTCATCTTCGCGTCTTTGCGCAACCTGGAAGGTCGGTGATCCGCTGGTTGTTATGGGTGTGACCGGTACGCCGACCGAAATACCGACTAACCAAACCGTGTTATTACTCGGTGGTGGCTTGGGTAATGCCGTACTGTTTTCCATTGGTAAAGCGTTACGCGCGGCAGGTAACCGGGTAATTTATTTTGCGGGTTATAAATTTTCCCAAGACCGTTTCAAAGTTGAAGACGTTGAAGCGGCCGCTGATTTAATTATCTGGGCCGTTGATAAAGGCGAAGGCGTGGAAGCGATAGTGCCCACCCGTCCACAAGATAAAACCTTTGTCGGTAATATTCTGGAATGTATGGTGGCTTATGCTACGGGCGAATTGGGTGATCAACCCATTTCGCTGGCGGATGTTGATCATCTTATCGTGATCGGTTCAGACCGTATGATGGCGGCAGTAAAATCCGCCCGTTTTGATGTGCTAAAACCGTATCTCAATAAAGCCCATCACGCGGTCGGTTCAATTAACTCACCCATGCAGTGCATGATGAAAGGCATCTGCGCCCAGTGTATGTGCAAACATATTGATGCCGAGACGGGTAAAGAAACCTTTGTTTACTCCTGCTACAACCAGGATCAGGATTTGGATAAAGTCGATTTCCCGCATTTGAATGCACGTTTAAGGCAAAATACCGTACAGGAAAAATTATCTAATCTTTGGCTGGATTATTTGTTGATGAAGCAGAAAGAAACGGCTGAGTAAAGCAGTTTAAAAAGGGTGAGCAGTGTTCACCCTTTTTATGCCGATAGCCTTCGATTAAAGTATCAAACAGAAAAAAAGCTGAAGTTTTTAGCTAGTAGCGCATTGACATGTGCAAGGTTAACGGCGCTCCAACAACAAGCTCGTAATACTGCTACAAGGAATCTCTTTTGAACAATCAAACACTTTGCCTCTGTGGTTCCGGTATTGACTATCAACAATGCTGCGAACCGTTTCATTCCGGTGAAAAATTTCCGGCTACTGCTGAAGCGTTAATGCGGTCGCGTTATACGGCTTATGTTTTGCGTAATGCCGCTTATTTACAGGAGACTTGGGATACAACCAGGCGACCTGAGAAGATAGATTTTTCCAGAGAAAATATAGATTGGTTAAGGTTGGAAATTACCGAGATAAAAAAAGGTGGGATTAAAGACAGTAAAGGCGTGGTGGCATTTAAGGCATTTTATGTGCAGGATAAACAAGAGCATGTTATGAATGAAATCAGCCGCTTTACGAAAATCAACGGACGCTGGTTTTATTTGGATGGTGTGATTAAATCAATGGGTATAGTGGGGCTGCAAACTAATCAGGGCAAAAACGCGCTGTGTTCGTGCGGTAGCGGCAAAAAATTTAAGCGTTGTTGCGGTGCAGAATAAGTAACCGTATTGGTTGTTTAGCTCAAAAAAAACAGGCCGGTAGTTTATTCGTGTCGACTGAATTTATATTTATTTATGGCACGTTGCGTAAACAAATAGCTTCAAGCAATCATCATTTATTAGCCAATTACTGCGCGTATTTTTCAGAGGGCGTTATGTCTGGAAAATTATATGAAGTGTGTGGCTATCCGGGTGCTATTGAATCGAGTGATGCCAGTCATAAGGTTTTTGGTGAGCTGTATAAAATCCTTGATCAACAGCCGTTATTAGAGCGGTTGGACGAATATGAAGAATGTAGTGACCGGTTTCCGTTGCCCCATGAATATAGTCGCAAGCGTTGTTCTATAAAGCTTGTCAGTGGTGTTTCGGTGTTAGCTTGGGTGTATTTGTATAGCCATGATGTTTCAACACTACAGCAAATAATCTCGGGTGATTATCTCGGCGGTTAAGGATTTGGGATGGCTCATCAATCAGAAAAGAAAGGTGATAGGGCGGTTAGCATTAGCTAGTCGCCCTATAAAACTTGCAAGTGTCCATTGAGTTTAAGAAGGTAAATTGTGTTTGTTGGGTTTACTGGCTTAACATTGCCACTGTTTGATCGTGCCCTAGCGGAGTAATTTGTACTGAACCGGTTCCTTTAATGCCGAGTTCTTTTGCGGCAGCATAAGACAAATCCAATGCTCTTTTGCCATGAAAAGGCCCTCTATCATTGATACGCACGATAACGCTACGATGATTTTTTAGGTTGGTAACTTCAGCGTAAGATGAAAGAGGCAATGTTTTGTGTGCCGCAGTCATTGCGTACATGTTGAATCTTTCGCCATTAGCGGTTTTTTTGCCATGAAAATCAGCGCCATACCAAGAGGCAGTGCTTTGATGGTGCTTGGTGGTATGAGCTTTTGACATGCGAGTCGAGTGACGACCTGATGCCTCTGCCGATTGTATTGGGTTAGAAAAAAAACTGTAGGTAACAACAACAAAAACTGCCAGTATCAGTTTATTCATAAATAAAAAGCCTTTTTTAATTAAAATCTATAGCCTGTTCAGTAGTTGGCTATATATAAAGAATCAGGGTTGTCGGATTATGTCCAGGCCGTTTGATTCTTTGCCTTATCAACTTAAAGCAATTGTTTTGCTTTAAGTTTTGAACGTTAATTTTTTAACGATGGGTAATTTTAACTTGGCAAGTCTTAAGAGCACCTTAAGTGTGACGCTAAGATGAAAAAGTAGGGTCGATAATTATCAATGACTTACGTAGAGAAGGACGCTGATTTTTTCTTAATGGCAGATAAATATTTAAAAGATTAACGCCCTGAAGGTGCGAAGAAAGAAAGCTTCTTGTCCCTTCTGCACTGTTCAAGAACTGCTTTGTGATGAAAAAAAGAGAGTGTAAAAAAACCATGAATGGCCTTTTTTTTAATGCCTTGGTGATTAAAACTACTCGTCAAAGCCAGTTCAAACTTTCTGATGTTGTTCCAACCGGCTTATATTCAGCGCCAACCCAGCCTGAATAACCTGATCTTTCAATAGCCCGGAAAATCCTTTCAAAATTAATATGTCCAGTACCCGGTTGGCCGCGACCAGGGCAATCTGCAAATTGAATATGGCCGATTTTATTGGCGTGTCGGGCAATAAATTCATCCGGCCGATCGGCCATCATCTGCGCATGATAAATATCGTATTGCATAAACAGCTTCGGGTGGTTGAGCTGGTCCAATATATCAAGCATTTGTTGTCCGTTATGGATGATAAATCCAGGCATGTCATGGCTATTGATGGCTTCAAAAACGGTTTTAATACCCAAGAGGGCAAAGGCATCAGCAGCAAACCCCAGATTTTCTTTGAAGGTTTTCAGGTATTCCTGTTTTCGTTTTTCATTAAAACATCGTCCAGGCAGTACGTTAATGGCTTCCGGTTTTAACAGCTTTGCGTAGTCAAGTGTTTGAGCAATTGCCTGGCGGAATTGAGCCTGCTTTTCAGGCGCACAGGCAAGTCCTTCACCTCCCTGTAATAGATCATCGGCATCCACATTAAATAAAACCAGTTTTAACAGCTGCGCTTCCAGTGTGTTTTTTATAATTTCTGCGCTCAGGCTGTAAGGGAATTGTATTTCAACCGCTTCAAAGCCTGCATTTTTAGCCGCTTTAAAGCGATCAATAAGCTCTACTTCAGTAAACAATAAACTTAAATTAGCGCTGAAGTTAGGCATTTTTTTTAGTAAATAAGTTAATTAAGGTTGAAGGGTCTTGTTCCAAATAACCATGACTGCCGTGCAATTGCATAAGTTGAGCTGCCAAACCGGACATCGGGATGGCTTGGCCTTGTTTAACGGCTAAATCGACTGCCATATTCAAATCTTTCAATAAGGTTTTAACGTGCCATTTTACCGGCTCAAAGGTGCCGGTTGCCATTTCAGGGCCGACAATTTGCAAGGGTTTTGAGTCGGCAAAGCCGCCGGACAGTGCTTCCGGTATTTTTTCAGCAGCGACACCTGCTTGCCGGGCTAGTGCGATCATTTCGGCGATAACCAGCACATTGCAGCTGACAATCATTTGGTTGCAAATCTTGGTGATTTGGCCGCTGCCCAAGTCACCCATGTGAGTCAGTTGCTTATAAAGCGGAGCCAGGACGGCACGCGCAATATTAATGTTTTCCAGGTTGCCGCCTGCCATAATTGCCAGTTTGCCTTGTTCGGCTCCCGTAACGCCGCCTGAAACGGGCGCATCTACCCAGCCCATGCCACATTTTTTATGCAGCATGGCTGCTAATTGTCGAGTGTTCTCGGGGTGGATGCTGGATAGGTCAATCAGCAACTGGTTTGCTGAACCATTGTCCATAATTTCATTGCGTATAACCGTTTCAACAGCCAGGGTATCAGTCAAGCATAATAAAATAATGTCAGATGCTTTGACTAGTTCGGCAATTGATGAGCACGCTTTAGCGCCCGCATCAGTCACGGGTGAAAGTTTTTCAGGACTGCGATTCCATACGTTGACGCTAAAGCCTGCCTTCAATAAACGTAAGGTCATGGGTTTGCCCATTAAACCGATACCTATGAAGCCAAGCGTGGGTTTTTTATCGGTCATAATAATGTTGTATTAATAATGCTGAATTTAAAAGCGTAATGCTATCGCAATAGGGTGTGCGAATATTTCATTTGCCGTGGCAATAATGAGCCAAAGTATAACTTTATTTTGGCGAGTTTAAAAAATAAGTTGGGCGTAAACAGGTTGGTTTTTCACTCACGCATATCACCGTCCAATAAGTACTTTTTGACTTAACTTTAAGAAAAATTATATTTAGAGTTTGACGCGATTAGGGTTTACCTATATTATTTCGCAGTTATGTTAGATAGATTACCCGAATACATCGACCCCTTGCACCTGGCTGATAAGCGTGGTGAATTAAAAGGTCAAATACCCTTAAGAAGTCTGGATCGTTTGGCAACTATGCTGGTTAACGACTCCGGATCAATTGCTGTCGACCTTTTTTTTGGTCGGGAAGGCAGGCTGGCCAAAATTGAAGGCCATATTAAGGCTGTTTTGGAGCTTGAGTGCCAAAACTGTTTAGGAGTTGTTAGCTGGCCTGTTGATTGCAACATTAAATTAGGCATTGTTACCTCAATAGATCAAGCCGATAGATTGCCCGAAGGCTATGAGCCATTAATAGTTGAGGAAGGAAAAATTCCTCTTAAAAATATTATTGAAGATGAGATATTACTCACTTTGCCGGCATTTCCAAAGCATCAGCAACCTTGTTTTGTCAAAAAAATTGACAATAACACCGTAGATCCAATAGTGAATGACGAACCGTCATCCACTGAAAACCCTTTTTCCATATTAGCCAAACTTAAAAACACTGGAGATTTATAATGGCCGTACAAAAGAGTAAAGTATCGCGTTCAAGACGTGGTCAGCGTCGTTCACATGATGCATTAACAGGCAGAGCATTGTCTCAAGATGCCATCACAGGTGAAATGCATTTACGTCATCACGTCACCCCGGACGGCTTTTTTAAAGGTCGTCAAATAGTTAATAAAAGCGACGAAGATTAATAATCTTTCCGCTCTGGCATGATGCTATGCCGAACCCTATCTGGTTCGGCTTCCTTCAATAACTGCGGAGTTGTTCATCAGCGTGAGTTTAACAATTTCAATTGATGCGATGGGCGGCGATCATGGTCCTGAAGTCACTATTCCGGCATCATTGGATTGTTTAAAAAACAATCCGGACTTAAAGCTGATTTTAGTAGGCAATGAAGCTGTAATTAAACAGTTTTTGCCCAACCCATTGGCTTATTATCAAGATAGACTTGCAATCCATCACGCTTCTCAATGCGTTGAAATGGATGAGTCACCCTCTAAAGCCCTAAAAAACAAAAAAGACTCCTCCATGCGTGTCGCTATCAATTTGGTTCGTGATGGCCATGCAGACGCTTGTGTGAGTGCGGGTAATACCGGCGCTTTAATGGCGACGGCACGCTTTGTTTTGAAAATGATCCCCGGCATTGATCGTCCTGCCATTATTTCCACATTACCTTCAATTTATGGGCATACCCATGTACTTGATTTGGGTGCAAATGTAGATTGCACTGCTGAACATCTTTTTCAATTTGCCATCATGGGTAATGAATTGGTTAAAGCGGTAGAGGCAATTGATAATCCTAAAGTGGGGTTGTTAAATATTGGCGAAGAAGATACCAAAGGTAACGAGCAGGTCAAAGCCGCCGCAAAATTATTGGAAAATTCGTCATTAAATTATATTGGTTATGTAGAAGGCAACTCTTTAAATGCCGGAAATATTAAAGTTGATTTGATTGTTACTGACGGTTTTGTGGGTAACGTTGCACTAAAGTCCATTGAAGGTGCAGCCAAAATGATTGGCTCTGCGTTAAAAGAAGCTTTTGGCAAGAATATCCTGACTAAGTTGGTGGGATTGATTGCCTATCCCGTTCTAAAGTCTTTTAAACAGCGGATAGATCCTCGATTATATAATGGTGCGAGTTTTTTGGGGCTTAGGGGGTTGGTTATTAAAAGTCATGGTGGGGCGGATGTTCTCGCTTTTAAAACGGCTATTCAACTTGCTGAAATTGAAGTCAAAAAAGATGTTATCAGAAAGATAAGCGAGCAAGTGGAGAAAATCCTGGCTCTTAGAGAAATCGCATGATTCGTTATTCAAGAGTAATTGGTACGGGTGGTTATCTACCAGAAGAAGTTCGCACTAATGAGCAAATATCAGAGACTGTTGAGACTTCAGATAGCTGGATTTATGAGCGAACCGGTATTAAAAGTCGTCGAATTGCCGGCGCAAACGAATCGGCTGCAAGCATGGCTGAAATTGCAGCCAGGCAGGCCATAGACGCTGCCGGTTGTGATCCGCAAGCCATTGACTTGATTATTGTTGCAACCGGAACCCCCGATCATGTATATCCGAGTACCGGTTGCTTGCTACAGCAGCGCTTAGGTATTAAAAATGCCGTTGCGTTTGACGTGCAGGCCGCTTGCTCAGGTTCGATTTTTGCCTTGAGTATAGCTGATCAATATATCAAGTCAGGTGCTGCCAAGGTCGTGCTTATTGTGGGTTCTGAGATTTGTTCACGGATTGTCGATTGGACGGACAGGGGAACCTGTATTTTATTTGGTGATGGCGCGGGTGCCCTGTTGTTGAGTGCCTCTGATGTGGCGGGTGTTTTGTCTACGCACATTCATTCTGACGGGGAATATAAAGACCTGTTGTATTGCCCAAATCCACAAGCGGCTACCGATGATAATAAGGATGAAGCTGGTTTTATCAATATGCGCGGCAACGAGGTGTTTAAGGTTGCTGTTAATACGCTGGGCCGGATTGTAGATGAAACATTGGAGGCCAATAAAATGGATAAGTCTGAAATTGACTGGTTGGTTCCCCATCAGGCGAATATACGAATCATAGCGGCAACCGCTAAAAAATTAAAAATGTCCATGGATCAGGTTGTGGTGACACTTGAAAATCAGGGTAATACCTCGTCTGCTTCGGTGCTGCTTGCCTTTAATGAAGCCGTTCGTGATGGACGCATTAAACGCGGACAAGTCATTTTGCTTGAAGCCTTTGGTGCCGGGTTTACCTGGGGCTCAGCATTAATTAAATACTAACTAAAGCGTTTTTGAAAATGAACAAGCAAATGAAAAATTTGGCTTTTGTTTTTCCGGGTCAGGGCTCCCAGTCGTTGGGTATGTTGTCAGATTTGGCGGACAGTCATGACGAAGTAAAGCAAATATTTGGTCGAGCATCTGAGGTACTGGGAAAAGATTTATGGGCTATCGTTACACAGGGCCCTGAAGAAGATCTTAATCAAACCCAAAATACACAGCCTGCCATGTTGGCGGCCGGGGTCGCTGTTTGGGAGGTGTGGTGTAAGCAAAGTATTATTCGACCAGTCTGGATGGCAGGTCATAGTCTTGGTGAATATACTGCACTGGTTTGTTCAGGTTCGTTGTCTTTTGAAGACGGCATCAAGCTGGTTGCGGAAAGGGGTCGATTAATGCAGGAGGCGGTGCCCGCTGGTGTTGGGTCAATGGCGGCAATTTTGGGGCTTGAAGATCACCAGGTTGTTACTATTTGTGCCCAAGTCGCTGAAAATGAAGTGGTCTCAGCGGTTAATTTTAATGCACCGGGTCAAGTGGTTATTGCCGGTAATCTGGCGGCGGTTGAAAGGGCAATGCTTGCAGCAAAAGAAGCGGGTGCCAAACGTGCCTTATTGTTGCCGGTTAGTGTGCCTTCTCATTGTGCCTTGATGCAATCAGCGGCTGAAAAACTGGATCAATATCTGCTGAATACAGTGATTGATAAACCGAAAATGACGCTGATACATAATGTAGACGTTGCTTCCCATGGAGAGCCTGAAAAGATTCGCCATGCGTTAAAAGAGCAACTTTATAAACCTGTGCGCTGGGTCGATACCATTAAGTTTATGCATGATCAAGGCGTTACCCGTTTTGTTGAATGCGGTCCGGGCAAGGTGCTGGTTGGTTTAAACAAGCGTATCGCTAAAGATGCAGAGCATCTTTCTATCTATAATTCTGAGACGTTAAATATGGTGTTGGAGCAATTCTAATGACTAAGCAAATAGCTTTAGTAACAGGTGCTAGTCGTGGCATTGGCAGGGCCATTGCCGAAAGATTGGCGGATGATGGATTTTTTGTTGTTGGCACCGCGACATCGGACGCTGGTGCTGATTCAATTTCTGTTTATTTAGGTGAAAAGGGTCGGGGTATTAGGCTTGATGTGTCTAATGTTGGCTCCATTGCGGAAGTAATGAAAGCGATTAACGACGAGTTTGGTACGCCGACAGTATTGGTTAATAATGCAGGTATCACGAGAGATAATTTGTTGATGCGGATGAAGGATGATGAATGGGATGACATTATCAACACCA
>JBAXUR010000102.1:0-11218 GCA_037129595.1 Methylococcaceae bacterium
AGTCATTGTTTTAGTTTTTATATAAATATGGAAAAAGCAGTGAATGATTGCAGTCGTCAAACGTTTCGGTCGGGGTTGCAAACCCCGACCGGAATTCTATAGCCGCCAGACAATCCGGCAGATTGGTTTGCTCATTTTGGGTCAAAATAACAACAGTTAGCCTAGTCATTGTTTTAGTTTTTATATAAATATGGAAAAAGCAGTGAATGATTGCAGTCTTCAAACGTTTCGGTCGGGGTTGCAAACCCCGACCAGCATTCTATAGCCGCCAGACAATCCGGCAGATTGGTTTGCCCATTTTGGGTCAAAATAACAACAGTTAACCTAGTCATTGTTTTAGTTTTTATATAAAAATGTAAAAAGCAGTGAATTTTTGAAGTCTTCAAACGTTTCGGTCGGGGTTGCAAACCCCGACCGGCATTCTGAGACTGCCGTTTTTACCTTGAACCTTGAACCTTGATCTTAAGTTAATTTTTGACCGCATATAAATTGATGTAAATACCCAACCCAAAGCAATGCAGAAAACCGGCAAACGGGATCTGTAAAAACTTTACCATTCCGTCAACAACCGCTGCCAGCCTGCCTTTTAGTCGCAACCTTTTGGATGCTGCGTTGAATGGGATTCGAGTTATTTGATTAACCTTAACGACCCGAAAATCGTTTCGCTCAAGCAACGCCGTTAAACCCTCTTCGGTAAAATAATTAACATGTTCAGGTATCCATAAACAAGCGTTATCCTTGGTACCCAGTATCTTAACCAGAAACGAATCATAATTGGGCACGGCACAAGCCAAAACGCCACCGGGTGCCAGCAAACCAGATACCTTCCTAATGGCATGATCCGGCTCAAGCAGATGCTCCAATACTTGCGACATCATGACCACGCCGAACTGTCCCGCCGGTTCGTAATTCTCAAACATCACAGCTAACGGCTCATCACCATTCAAGCTTTTAAATACGTCATTTTCATATTTTCCAGGATTGATACTAACGGTGTTATAGCCCAATTTTCTAAGTGCTTCCGTGTAAAAACCGAAACCTGAACCAATATCAAGCGCTTGATCATTATCCGAACTGTTGAGCTGGTGAGCTTGATGACTCATGCGGTCGGCGTCTAACCTACAGTTTGGAAACGCTGTTTCTTGAGCCAACACCGCTTCAAGTGTTATCGCTTCGGTTAGCGCCTGACCTGAATATTGATAAATGGATTGCAACCATTGCCTTGCCGGAGGTCGATTTAAAAAACCGGTCCCACAGCTTTCGCAACGATAGATACTGAACGCCGTGGTGTTGACGTTTTCTGTGTATTGAAAGTTTTTTTGGCGCCAAAATTTTATTTTCTCACCTCCACAGCTCACACATTCGTGCAAAACATCGCCATAGATTCCTGAAACTGCTGTTACATACGTCATAATATTCCTCGTTTATTTATTTTTTTAGACTACCCACTTTTATATCTAAGACGGGACAGTCACGTAGGTCGGATTAGCGACAGCGTAACCCGACAAATCAAAGTGTCTGTGTCGGGTTACGGCTAGCGCCTAACCCGACCTACAGAGATTATTAGCATTTGTTGTGATAAAAAAGTGTCAACTACTCTTGGACTTCTATGAAGGATGTCCATCATTTGGCTTAAAAACAGCTTATCTATCATTCACTAAAAAATGCTCAGACCGTTACCCTGTAGTCTGATATATCTTCTTCCCTAGCCTCTATTACCTGTTTATTTTCGGAACTGATATTTCGCCATGGTTTGGCCAGTAAAGCTAAAACCAAAGCCTCAACGCCAAAATAGACAGGATTGGCCATAGCCGCTCCAGGCAAGCCATAACCGTCTACCATCAACGGAATACTGATGGCAGCCGTCACCGCCCCGCATAAGCGACCCAACAATAACAACCGGGTCCGTTTTTTTGCCAATAGTGGTTGAGACAACACTGTTCCCAAAGCATGTAGCGCACAACCAAAGGCTATGGCAGGCATCAAGACTACCGCTGAATGATATGATTTTGCCAGTATCCAGGAAACCAACCAGTCGCCGGTGAGCAGCAATAACAACACACCAATAATACCTAAAGCAAAAACACTGGCTATCCAAATCCATAAAATCTTAAAGGCTTCCCGGGTCTGATTTAGAGAATATAACTGAAAATAAACCGGCTGAAAGATACGCAACAAAACCATTGCACTACGATTAAATGCCTCGTTGATTATCGTGTAAATGGCGGCATATAAACCGACCTCGGCAGCGGTCATTAAATAACCGATGACATAGCGATCACCCAAGCCGTTAACCCAAAATATCAATTCCATCGGGATTAGCGGCAAAGCATAAACCCATACCTCAGCTGAAAAATTCCGGGTAATGGCAGAACGGTTTTTTTCATGAACTTTCGATTGCTGGACAAACGACCAAGCGATATTCGAGACCATGCTTGCCAGAATATAACCCAGCAACACCCATTCAGTTTTTTGCCCTCCCCACCACACCAGCGCTACCGCCAACATCGGGCGCAGGACACTATCAGTGGTTTGCCACAAACTGGCTCCACGCTGTCTGCGCTCACCAATCAATAACTGAATACCCAGTTCACGGCGAACGGTTACAACCAGAAGTATTCCAGCCAACATAAGCAGCCAAAAATCGCTGTGCAAAAAATAACGACACATCAAGCCGCCCAGCACCAGCATATTTATTGCCAGAACGATTGAGCGATTAGTCAGTCGAGTCACCACCGCATATAAATCGGCACGCTCCCATTTACTCCGGCACTCCGGCAATAACCGCATACCGGCGCAAATAAAAGGGTAGGAAAACAGAGTAACGCCAAGCGCAACAAAACCATTTAATAAAGCAACTTGTCCGTAAACATCCGGTGTTACCAGTTCGGTGAGCAATCGGGTACCAGCCAATAAAGCGCAGGCAGATAGCAGTTGTCCAAACAGCGCCCAAAATGCATCACCGAATAAATGTCTTTCTTTTAATAATTCGAACATGGTTTTTACCTTTACCTACTTGTTGTTAGGATGGACGCTGATAATACGAATCCAATACCATCGGATCGGCGTCCAGCGCTACTAAACCAGACTGATAACCGGTACCCAACACCGTTCCCCAGAGAAACATCAGTAGTGCGTTTTGTGGAAAATACTCCCACATATTAAAGGTCAGTCCGGCAACGAAGATAAACATCACGACCAAGCCTTTGTTGGGGTGACCAGACATTCTTGTCGTTATCCATAAAAAGAAAATATACGCCAGCAGACCTATCAAGCCATAACCGTTCAGCAAGAATAAATAAAGACTGTCAGAATCAAATTGCCCCTTAAAATGTTCGGCACCATAAAGAATATTGATGGTATTGGAGCTCAGTCCCAAGCCCCAGCCAAACAGCACATCCGCAGGACCATGAACTTGTTCGGAAAATACCCGATGCCATAGTTCTATACGACCATCCTCGGTTGGATTGGCATCATCACGACCACTGAGCAAAGGACTGGAAGCCAACAACAGCGCACCCACGGCAAACAAGGGTGCCGGCATGATCAAAGCCCAGCGATCCCGTGGTCTAAGCATTGCATAAACCTGAAAATAAATAACCAACAGCGAGCTTATGAAAGCGGTTCGTGATCCACTCAGTAAAGCTAAAAATACGCTGAAAGCCACCCACTTTCGCATTGACGGAACCATTGAAAACAGCAGCGCCATAGTCGCCATAGTCGCTCCAAATAGATTGGGACTGACAAAAGTACCAAATGGCCGCCCTCCGCCCAGAAATGAAACACCAAACAAAGGTGGTGCCCACACCGCTTGAGCCAAGGCCAATAGAGCCTCAAGTACAAGGTAATAACGAAGATAATGCGCGAACTGATGAATAACCGATTCACCCCCGCCTAAACGACTGACCACGAAGCCAATCAATGCCAGAGGCAAGTATTCAAAAACACGCAAACCCGCCAACGGTACTACCCAAGGTAAGTCCAGATAAAGCGCATAGCCCGCTTCAAAAAGTACGTAAGTTGCTACCACACCCAAAAAAGCAAATACAGGGCTGGTTAAAATGCCTCGCCGCAAGCGTGGTTCAAAAAATAAATACACAACCAGCACAACCAGCATAACCTCGCGAAGAATACGCAAACCAAAATCCTGCTCGCCATAAACCTCCTTCACGCCTGTCCAAGCTGACTCTACCTGAGGCAAAGAAGCCAGCACCGATACACTGACCAACGCAACCAGTAAAACGGGCAAATCTTTTTCGAAGCGTATATTCATCTTATGACTACCCTTTATCGTTGCCGCGTCTTTTGCAACAGGCAGACAGTGATGATTCGGAAGTTTTCCAAACCAATCGCCCATCGCCAGATAATTTAGCATCCAGACCGACCGGTTTTTGAACGCCTCTCCCGCTCTTTAGCGACACCAGCATCGCCTCCCTAAGGACACGCAAACCGAAATCCTGTTCGCCATAAACGGCTTTTACACTCGTCAAGGTTGCTTTGGTAATCGGTAAAGAAACCAGCATTGACGCGCCAATCAGCGCAAACAACAGAACCGGTAATTTTTTTTCAAAGACTGTTTTCATATTACACCTGTATCTCTTCTGCTATCTCTTCCGTCACTTCAACCGGTGGCAAATAGCAACTATTTTGACGTTTCCCCAACCAATCACCCACTGCCTGATAACCTGCCGTAAAGACTGAGTTGTTCTTGTGCGCCATATCGGTTCGGCTGTAGGCATAACCATAATAGGGATAATAGGATGACCCTTCTTTCATGTCGTTGATAATAAAACCATTAGGTTTTATACCGACCTGTTGAAAACGCCTAAAGCTGACCTCCAATTCTTGCGCCGTGTAGCGACCTTCCTTAACCACCAGAAAGGTGGCATCAACGTGCTTACCCATAATAGCGGCGTCAGTTGCGCCCAAAATCGGAGGCGAATCAATAACGATATGGTTATAAAAACTTTTCAACTGCTCAAGCGTCTCCGCCAGATTACCTATCTCCAGCAATTCCGCCGGATTTAAAACCATACTGCCACGCGGTATAAAATCCACACCCACATCGGGCAGGCTAATGATGACTTCGCCGAGTGTGGCTTTACCAGACAACAAATCAGAAAGCCCAGGTTGCTTATCAATAGAAAAAGTTTCATGCAACCGACCGTTACGCATGTCGGCATCAATGATTAACACGCGTTTTTTGATACTTGCCAGCAATGCAGCCAAGTTGGTACTCACAAAAGATTTACCCATACCAGGTGCCGGACTACTGACCATAATGACTTTACTGGCATCGCTGGCCATCGTTGCTTCCAGTGTGGTACGCAAACCTCGTAGCGATTCTACGGAAATATCAAGAGGCTCCTGACTGACCAAGATACCTGGTGCCCGATCCTTGCCTTGGTCAATCAAACGTGTCAATCGACGCTGCTTTTTGCTATGCGGAATAGCGGCAAAAAGCGGCAATCCAACTTGATACTCCAACAAAGCCGGATAATTATCGTGGCGCTGCAAGGAGTGTCTTAAAAATACCTGAGCCGCTCCGGCCGTCAATCCCAGCAAAGTGGCAATGGTTAACAATAAACCGGGATTTGGCCAATACGGCTTTTCCGGCGTTACCGCTAAATCAACAATCCGGGAATTACCGAGCGAACCGGCAGCGGCAATACGCTGTTCCTGAGCACTGTTCAACAGCGACGTATAAAGTTCGGTGTTGACCTGCACATCCCGCGACAAGCTGACCACACTCTGTTGAGTACGGGGTAAATCCTTAATGCGTTTTTCCAAAGCCCCCAACTTGTTGTCAATCCGCTTGATTTGCGCACTGGTGGCGACCATGTCAGGATGCGCGGATTCAAGTCGTTGACTTTGCTCGTCGTACTTTTGCTTGAGTTGAATACCCAGCGTTTCCATTTCGGACGCTTGTTTTAGCAATATTTCAGCCTCGGCGGATATATCAACCGCGCCATGTTTTTGCCGGTAGGCGCTCAAGCCTTGTTCCGCCTTTTCCAGACGATCTTTAACAATAGGCAACTGACTTTCCAGAAAGCCCAACTTTTGCGAAGCTTCTGCAGATTCCCAATTAACAGTCGCGTTGACATAAATGGTCGCAATATCGTTGACTGATTTAGCGAGTTGCTCCGGATTATCACCTTTAAGCTCGACGCTGAGTATATCCGTGTCTTTGGAAACCTCCTTGACGGCAAACACTTTTTGCAAGATTTCGATGGCAGCCAGCGAAGTTTTTCGTGTCAACTCAAAATGGGTGCCTGGATGCGCCTCAAATTCAGTCAGTTTAATAACGACAGGCGTAGCTTCTCCAACGTCTGCGCTGAGGGTTTCACCTATTTGTCCATTGACCAGTTCTTCATCCTTGGGGCCAAGTAAGAGAAAGCGGCCTTCTTCCAGTGCAACCAAGGTAAATGCTTTACCCAAATAACGATCCGGCACCATGAAGGTAGCAATCTTCAACTTTTCACCACCCCAAGCCCAGTGACCAAAACCCCACCATGACGAAGCAATCGGGTCATGCACGTCATGCCGACGCGCCAATGTCTCTCCGATAACGGGGAAATAAACGGGCGAAGACTCCACCATCAGATTTAAATCTTCCACCACCTTGCCGAGCACCGAACGGGAACGCAGAATTTCCACCTCACGCTGCGCCCTTGGGCTTTCGGCTTCAGTTGCTGCGCCATTCGCTTCGCTATGAAGTGGCGCAGAGAGCAATGCCTTGTTCTTGTCGATCCGCAACAGCGCATCAGCCTTGTAGGTACGTGGTGCCAGCACCAAATAGATCACGGTCACCAGCAGCACCGACAACAGTGTCAACAGAATGATCTTTCTACCTTCGATTAGCAGATCAACCATATCGCGGATACTGACACCCTGCTCTTCGATCCGGGACGGATTCAACGGTGGTAACTGTGCAATAGCGTCATGCTGTGAATATAGAGTTTTCATATCTCAATCCTGTAAAAAAACCAACCGATCCAAAAGCCTTTACATGCCATGAGTAGCCGCCAGCGACATCATCGAGGTGAAGGAGCCCGGCAGTATTTGGTTTAACACCCGTGACCATTGGGTAACGCCAGCGGTACCTACAAAAACGGTATCGTGCGCTTGCAAGGCAAACTGGTCAGCCAAAATCAGCGCGTCGGGGGAGCCTGCATTCAACTGAAAAATCTCCGGCTTCATGTCGCCTGGACGAATCACAAAAACCTCTTCCGGTCTGGCGGTGTTTAAATCAAAACCATAAGCTTCCGCCAAGGCTTGTGACAGCGACAGCCTACCCTTGTTAATTTGCAGGGCCTGCTGCCTGCCGACTTCGCCCATTACCAATACTTTGTTGTCTTTATGGTCGGGGATATACAGCACATCGCCGTCCTTGAGCAGCAAGTTCTGGGTAGTGTTACCCTTTGCATACAGACTGAGCACATCAATCTTGTAGACTTTGCCGTCACGCGCCAAGGCCACGTTGCTCATATCGGCATCCGGATTAACCCCACCGGCACGACTGATGGCTTCGGCAATGGTTAAGGGTGTCTCGTTCATGGACTGAACGCCCGGTGTTTTTACTTCGCCGACAACAGCGGCTCGATGACTTTGAAACGACAACACACGAATATCCAGTTTGACCTTCTTAAAATATTTGGAAAGTTCGCTGATCAGTTCTGTCCTGACCTCACTGACCGTTTTTCCGGCGACATGGATATTGCCTACATAAGGATAATAAAGCTCGCCATTTTCATCGACCACCTTACCTGCCAGTTCGGGCAGTATTTTTTCACCACCCGGATCATTCAGTTCCGGATGCTCCCAAACCGTAATCTGCAAGCGGTCTTGCGGGCCAATTCGGTAAACCGCTTTGCTGATATCCACAGGTGGAAGATTATTGACCGCTTGCAGCCTCGAATTTTCGCGCTCGATAATCAAATCGGCGGTAATTGGGACGATTCGTGGTTTTTCTTTAACCATTCTGCCGTTTCTCATGACCGGCACTTCCAGTTCCGACAAGTTATTTTCTGTTTTCATTTGCATCCCGGGTGTTAAAGAACACGCCGACACCATCAAAAGCAGGGTTAAGAGCATCAATCTACACATAACGGACATTTCCTTAATAAGCGTTCTTGTTGATAAAACCGGTTAGCACCGTGCGTAGTGCAATTTCCAAATCGAACCATACCGACCAATGCTGGATGTAATACAAATCATGCTCTATGCGCTGGTTTAAATCGGTGTCGCCACGCCAACCGTTCACTTGAGCCCAGCCGGTGATACCGGCCTTGACCATGTGTTTCTTCATGTAATTGGGTATCTGGTCTTTAAAAACGTCGACAAAATCAGGGCGTTCCGGACGCGGCCCGACCAGAGACATATCGCCTTTAAGCACATTGATCAGTTGCGCAAGTTCATCCAGACTGGTTTTACGCAAGAAACCGCCAAATCGGGTCGCCCGGTTTTCACCGGACTTGGCCCAAACCGCACCTGTTTTGGCTTCGGTATTGACAGGCATCGAACGAAACTTGAGCATGGTAAATGCTTGATTATTCCAGCCAATCCGTTCTTGCCGGTAAAACACCGGGCCTTTTGAGCTCAACTTAACGCCGATAGCGATAAGTGACAGTAACGGACTAATCAGTATCAACAGAATCAGCGCAAACAACCTGTCAACGAAAGACTTGATATAACCGTTAATGCCATGCAGCGGAGAAACCGAAAAATCCAGGGTGGGAATCCCGGCCACGGTGTTTAAGCTGAGAAATTTACTTTGCTTAAAAGCAAAGCAGTCAATAACCAAACGAATACTGACCGGCACATGTCGCAATTGATACTGGGCACGTTCAGCGAGTTCTTCGCCTGGGAAGGCAATCCATACTTCGTCAATAGCTTCCCTGGTAACGATGGCAGCAAGATCTTCCATTTTCCCGAGTTGCGGCAATAAAAAATCACTGGTCAAGTACCTGTTTTTAGCTCTGTCATCAACATAACCAATGACCTGCAAGCCGGCCCACGATGAATGATTTAATTGTTGGCTAACGGCAATGGCCATCTGGTTTAAGCCAACCAGAATGATACGACCCTGAGACCAGCCCCGAGAACGCAACCATTTCAACAACAAGGAGAGCAGACTGCGGGCAGTGAGTACCAATAACAAGCCCAATCCCCACCAAGTAATGATCCAGCGATAACTGGAACCAAACCAGAAATGCAAACGAATCAAGGTGACAATGGAAATAACCGACACGATGGCAAAAACCCAAGCCCTGACAATACGCGCCGTTTCGCCACGCATCGTGTCATTTCGCCAGGGACGATAAACCTGGCCCATTTCAAAAAAAATAATAGTCGCCAATATACCCAAGGCGATGACTATCCGATAGTCTTTGTCGATCGTAAATTCGTGTAGCCAAAAATAATTGGCAAGCCAAGCGGCCGTCATTAGCATGGCTATATCGACAAACCGCAGCAACAAGATCACTGTGTGTCCATATTGCTTAAAGAGCCCGTTGAAGATGTTACCTAAACCGAGTGGCATAATCGCTAACCCCCTATATTGTCTATATTCAATGATGAACGGTGAAAGTGGTTCATCCCAAAGTCAAAGCGACCGCAAATTGGCACGAGGCGCTATGATTGGTTTAAAGCATACAGGGGCAAGATGAGAGGAAACTCGTAGATTTGATTAAGATTGGATGAAGACAGGCATGATTTTATTTTTATTCTGTATCCAATTGATTTGGAGACTTTTAAAAGACCTTTCGCAAGTTGGGTTTAACTTTTCAGCCCCTCTTTGAAAAAGATAGGCTAGAGGCAACCACTCTGAAAGAGTTTTGAATTAGTATAGTGGACACTTGGTATGATCGGTTGCGACTGTCAAAAATCGACCCATAGCTGTCGGTCGGTTATGATTTTACGCTTCCTTAAACCGGACATTCGTGAGGTGCTGCAAACGGCAATAAGCAGGCGGTCAAAACATTGACAGTCCGTACCATTTTATCTAATCGCCATACACAGCTTTCCTGTGTATGCTAAAAAACAGAAAAGTTTAATAAGTTACACTGCTGGCATTGGTAATATGCTATCTACCAAAAACGTCGCCAGATCAAATTCATGTCTAGATCCATCATCACGACAATAGAAAACCACACTCCCGGCAGTAGTCTCTGAAATCCAGCTTTGAGAAATGCTTGGGCTAAAATTGACAAATGCTGAAGGAGTAAATAAAGCCACGTTTACCCCGTTGTTTATGTCTCGGGCAGATGTAAATTCGAACGCTTCCACTCCTGCGCTCCTCATAGCACTTCCAAGCGCCTGGGAGACGGTGTAACTACAACGATCGGTTAGATCGGCTTGCCAAGCATTAAAAGGCGGCTGATGTAATTTGATACCACGAGTACAGGAATAATCAGCACTAAACAGGGTGTGGTCAGCGTGGATTGGATCCATTGGGGGTACTGTCATTCCTTGCCAGAATAAGAACCTATAATAAGCAGATTCAAAAAGGACGGTTTCAATACTTAAAGAACCATAGAAAAGACTGGCCTCGTGACATTGGCCAAAACGGGAACCATGGAGAAGAGGAGGATAGCGAAAAGGTGTCCCCAGCAAGTTATGGAGAAAACTTGTGTCATCTGGGATTAATGGCTTGCTTTTTTCCAGAAGTTCTTCTAGAACTGAGTACTCATCTAAATTTGTAATCAAACGATCAGTGGCTAACGCCACGTAACTTTCCACTAACACTGATCGAAACAGTATCCCATTAAGATTCTCAAAAACAATGCTACAGCCGCAGGCGTTCCAGATGTCAGAACTCATACCTTGCCACGCATAGCGTCCAGATATCTAACTATTTTTACCAAAGTTTCAATGCCACGTACCTGGTCTGCCGGAACCCCGCCAGTATGAATATTTGGAGTTTGCATCCAGTGCTTAATCTGCACACTTTCGCCGCCCATAAGCACAAAAAGTGACCGATATACCCGAATTAGCATCAACGCTAATTCGCCAGATTTGGTATCAGGGTTAATTCCACCCCGCCTGATAGAGCTACGATCTCTATCAATTACCACCTCAAGCACGGATTGACTCAGTCCTAATTCTTTACCGGCATTGAGAAAGGCTGTTGCTAAAACTTGCGCTTCTTGTGGCTTGGTTCTAGATTGGAGTTGAGCGTTCATGATTTATACCTCACATAACAGATGCATACAAAATA
>JBAXUR010000103.1:0-11136 GCA_037129595.1 Methylococcaceae bacterium
TACGCGACTGGCAAATGCGCTCACCCACGATGACGATTGGTAAATCATTTGATACTTGTGGGCCGCTGGGACCGTGGATAGTGACTCCTGACGAACTACCAGATCCTCATAATCTATCCATTAAAACCTGGATTGATGATGAGTTGCGGCAGGATGGTAATACCCGTCAGATGATTTTTAATTGTTATGAAATGGTCGCTTATTTATCGCAAGCCATGACACTGGAACCGGGCGATGTGATTACTACCGGAACACCGAGCGGTGTCGGCGTAAAAATGCAGCCGCGCGGTTATCTCAAACCCGGACAAGTCGCCAGAATTGAAATCGAAGGCATAGGCACACTGTCTAATCCGGTTATTGAAGAACCTGATAATATAATCGCTATGACCTATTAGGTTTTTCAAAAGCCAAAATACGCTATTATTATGATCAATCAAACGTAAGTATTCACCTCCCCCTTTGAAAAAGGGAGATTGAGGGGGATTTATCTAATAAAATCTCCCCTAACCCCTCTTTTTCAAAGAGGGGGACTGAATAGTTATAATCAAACACACTGGCTCACTCAGGATAATCCATGTCCAAACATAAACCCATAATCGATAATGACACTGCAACGGCTACCCGTCTGTTGCTGCTATGGCATCACTGGATGGATCGCAATGTTTACGATCTTGCCCGACAGATGCGCTTGAGTTACGTACCGCCGCTAATGGTTTATCTGGCGGCGGGTTTGTCAGGCTTAACCGGTATCGTCGGCACTTTTTTCGTTAAGGAATATCTGGGCTTGTCCGCCGAATTTCTGGCGACCTTAAGTTTTTGGGTGATGCTGCCCTGGGCGCTAAAGATGCCACTGGGTCATTTGGTGGATTTACTCTGGCGCTATAAGGCAGGCTTGATTTATCTGGGTGCCGGGTTGATTGCGGCAAGTTTGCTGATCTTGACTAATCTGCTGGCAGATCTTGCTTATATGACCCGGATAATGTCCGCAGAAAGCTGGTATATAGTGGCGTCCTTGTTGGCACCGATTGGGTATGTGATGCAGGATATTGTCGCCGATGCCATGACGGTAGAGGCGGTGCCGCGTTTTGATACCCAAGGAAAGCCCGTTCCACAAGAGCAAATTATGCTGGCACATACCACTATGCAAACGTTGGGGCGCGTGTCCATTATTGGTGGTACGTTGCTAGTCGCCGCTGCCAATGTCTATTTGTTTAGTGGCGTAGCGACGATGAGCGCCGTGGAAAAAACAGCAGTTTATCTTACGGTTTATCACTGGGCATTACTGATTCCATTCATTTCAGTTTTCGGTGTTTTTCTGTCGTCTTGGTTACGCTCTCAAGAAGAATGGAAGCTTGCGGCTCAAGGCTACGAGTTTGAAGACATCAAACGCTTATTGGATCGGCCGGTAACGGAATTGCCGGAGATAAATTGGTGGCTATTGGGCGGCGGACTGGGATTTACCTTGTTCGCAGCCATTATGGGGCTGACCGATGTGCGTAACAACGAGGAGATTGTATTTGCCGGATCATTGTCCATCGTCTTGTTTCTGATGTGGCATTTGACAAAAGAGCTGGCGATTCGTGAAAGAAACCGGTTATTCGGCACGGCCTTTGTAATCTTTGCTTTTCGTGCAGTACCCACAACAGGTGCGGGAGAAACCTGGTGGATGATTGACGTGCTTGATTTTGATCAGCAGTTTTTGTCGCAATTATCCTTAATTTCCAGCGCGTTGACCTTGTTCGGCATGTTTTTGTTTCGGCGCTTTATGGCCGAGCGGTCGATAACTTACATTATCGCAGTGCTTACCGCAGCTCTGGCGGTGCTTTATTTACCGAATATTGCGCTGTTTTATGGGGTTCAGGATTGGACGCAGGCACATACCGGTGGTGTCGTGGATGCGCGCTTTATTGCGCTGATTGATACAGCCTTGGAATCGCCTTTAGGGCAAATCGCCATGATTCCCATGCTGGCCTGGATTGCCAATTCAGCGCCCGAACGCCTCAAGGCCACTTATTTTGCGGTGATGGCCGCTTTCGTAAATTTGGCTTTATCACTTTCACAACTATTAACCAAAGCGCTCAATCAGTATTTTCTAATCACCCGCGAAGTCAAGACCGCCTCGGGTGCGGTAACGGTATCAGCTGATTACAGCCAATTGGGCGGACTTTTGATTATCGTCATGTTATTGAGTTTGGCTTTACCGATGCTGGCCATCTTTATTGCCAAGCGTAGTTTTCTGGCTGAACAGCGGTAGCCAAGCTTTTTTATTGTCAGCAAAGCCGGTACACTTTACAATTGAATAAATTATATTGTTAATTGATTATTCCCCATGCGCCACGCCATTGATCCAAAAATAGATTGTGTCTTTAAAGCCCTGCTGGGTTCAGAAGAAAACCGTAATCTGTTAATTCACTTTTTGAATGCATTTTTGGCGCAAGACCTTATCGAACCCTTGGTGTGGGTTGAAATCTTGAATCCGTACAATGATAAAGAATTTCTCAGTGACAAGCTCAGTATTGTTGATGTTAAAGCCCGGGACAGCCATGACCGGCTCTATCAAATTGAAATCCAGCTGACGAGTTACGGTCATTTGCCCGCCCGTATTATTTACAACTGGGCAGACATCTACAGTCAACAACTTAAAAGTGGTCAAGACTATCTTGAACTTAGGCCGACTTACTCGATTTGGCTGCTGGCAGAAAACCTGATTAGTGCAGATAACGAGACTGTGCATCATTATAAAATGCGTGATGAACAAGGCAACACCTTAACGCAACATGGCGGCATTTGGCTGCTGGAACTAAAAAAGTTTAAGGCAAACCACATTGAAACTGAAGATCAGCGTTGGTTAAAATTCTTTAGAGAAGGCGAGCAACTCAATGATGAAGCCTTGCCTGATTGGATGATTACCCGGGAGATGAAACAAGCCATGAGCACCTTAAGTACCTTTTCAGAAAAAGATCAGCATTATTATCAATACCAAGCCCGGCAAGAATATTTGCGTGAACAACGCACGATTCAGCATGAATTAGAGCAGGCGAGGAGAGCGCTATTACAAGCCAATCAACGGGAAGAAGCAGCGCAAAAGCGCGAAGAAGCGGCGCAAAAGCGTGAAGAATTGGCCTTGCAAGAAAAGAAAGCGGCTCAACAACGGGAAGAACTTGCATTAGCTGAAATTGAGCAATTAAAAGCCCTGCTAGCCCAAAAAGAGTAGTGTTTTTTTATCGATTAAAACTACATTTTTGAACTTAGAGTGACTTATTTTATTGTCTGCTGGAACTAAAAAAGTTTAAGGCAAACTACGTTGAAACTGAAGATCAACGTTGGTTAAAATTCTTTAGAGAGGGCGAGCAACTCAACGACGAAGCCTTGCCAGACTGGATGATTACCCGGGAGATGAAACAAGCCATGAGCACCTTAAGTACCTTTTCAGAAAAAGATCAGCATTATTATCAATACCAAGCCCGGCAAGAATATTTGCGTGAGCAACACACGATTCAGCATGAATTGGAGCAGACGAGAAGGGCACTGTTACAAGCGAATCAACGGGAAGAACTTGCATTAGCTGAAATTAAGCAATTAAAAGCCCTGCTGGCGAAAAAAATGCAGTGATTTTATCAGCCTAAAGTAAGGGCTAAAAAATTAACACGTTTTGATATGGACTTGCCTCTCTCCTGTTTTTTCAAATAGTGGAAAGCCGTACATTGACCTGCAAGGTGTTTTTGATATATTGAGCAATTAAAAAAGGAATCGATGGGTTTGCACTTGAGTAGAGAACACACATGGCTAACAAGCGGCTGACTTGTCACGCCAATACAGCGTCTACCGGCAAGCATAGTGTCGATGTTACCGTTGAGTCACAGCCCAAAGGCGCTATACGCTTAAGCTTTCAATTGACCGGTGATTTGGGGCAAATACGCATTCCTGCACCGCAACCCCCTGCGGCTGTAGACGGATTGTGGGAACATACCTGTTTTGAAGTGTTCATCGCCGTGGCCGGTAAAGCAAACTATCATGAGTTTAATTTTTCACCATCCGGGCAGTGGGCAGCGTATGCCTTCAGTGACTACCGGATGCCTGATGCCTGGAAAGCCTATCAGGCACCGACTATCAATTTTACTCAGACCCATGAGCATTTACATCTGGAAGTGGTTATCCATACTGATGATTTGCATCAGAACATTGCCGGTAAGTCGCTTCAGTTTGGTTTGACAGCCGTGATCGAGGCGAATGACGGCAGTCGTTCTTATTGGGCATTACACCATCCAGAAGTACACCCCGATTTTCATCATCGTGCGGGATTTATTTTGTCGCTTAACCCGAATTAACCTATAAAAAATATGAAATTTGGTATTGACCGTTTACTTGAAGATGCCGCATTGCGCAGGCCGCTAGCGGGAAAGCGCGTTGCTTTGTTGGCGCATCCGGCTTCAGTTACGCAGAATTTAACGCACTCACTCGATGCGCTGGCCGGTTTGCCGGACATTAATCTGAGTGCTGCGTTTGGCCCGCAGCACGGACTGCGTGGAGACAAGCAAGATAATATGATGGAATCTTCCGATTTTATTGATCCGGTGCTGGGTATTCCGGTATTTAGTTTGTACGGGGAAGTACGTCGCCCGACCGATGCGATGATGGATACCTTTGATGTGTTGCTGGTTGATTTACAAGATTTGGGTTGCCGCATTTACACGTTTATCACTACTTTGCGCTATGTGCTGGAAGCGGCGGCAGCGCACCAAAAAACCGTGTGGATACTGGATCGACCCAATCCGGCCGGGCGTCCGGTAGAAGGGTTGACTCTGCGCCCAGGTTGGGAAAGTTTTGTTGGTGCAGGTCCGATGCCAATGCGTCACGGTTTGACGATGGGCGAACTGGCGAACTGGTTTATTAATACCTTGGCGCTGGATGTCGATTGTCAGGTTATCAGCATGCAAGGCTGGCAACCAGAGTCAGCACCTGGTTATGGCTGGCCGCTGGGTGAACGTAGTTGGATTAACCCCAGTCCCAATGCACCGAATCTGTGGATGACTCGCTGTTACGCGGGAACTGTGATGTTGGAAGGTACAACGCTCTCCGAAGGTCGTGGCACGACCCGGCCCTTGGAATTATTCGGAGCGCCGGATATAGATGCCAAGGCACTCATCAAAACCATGCATGATATTGCGCCGCAATGGCTGGCAGGTTGCCGTTTACGTGAATGCTGGTTTGAGCCGACTTTTCATAAATACGCGGGCAAACTGTGTGCCGGTGTGCAAATTCATGTGGAAGATAGCGCTTACGATCACGCCGCTTTTCGCCCCTGGCGTTTACAGGCATTGGCCTTTAAAGCGCTACGTCACCAGCAACCCGCTTACCCGTTATGGCGTGATTTTCCTTATGAGTATGAGTTGGATCGCTTGGCTATCGATGTAATCAACGGCTCGACCCTGTTACGCGAGTGGGTGGACGATGCCCAAGCTATACCGGAAGATTTGGATAGTATTACGCGAGCTGATGAGTTGGCGTGGGAAGAAGAGCGTTCGGGGTTTTTGTTGTACTAAGAGATAATATGACCTGCACGGACACGTTTGCTGAATTCTTATTACCACGAAGCCTGTTCAGAGCGAAGCCGAAGTGGGTACGCAGAACACGAAGAAAAAATAGGTTATCAACTTAAGCCTTGGTCAATGTCCAGCATTAACCGGGTTGCCTATAGCGGATGCTTAGTAATGGATTATATCAAGTGTCCGCTATAATAAATCAACGTTCTCTCGAAGGGGCTTGGGGTAAGAGAGGCATTACCTATAATGGTATGTGTTTTTTCGACTAAAGAGAAAAATCCGTGAAAACCCGTCTGAACCGTGTTCTATGACCGAAAATCGGCATCTACAGAGTCGTTACGCGGATTTGTTAAATACTACTATGTTCTCCAAGTCGAAAAAATTGAATAATAAACAACGGAGCGCCATGAAGGGTAATAGCTTGTAAATCCATTACAACTCCGGAAGGAGTGCTGCGTTCTGGTGTCTAAATTTTTCCATCCAGACCCATCTGGAAATATTTATGGATAATTTTATCCTGATTTTCCAGTAACCAATCGATATTGGGTTGGTTATTCATCGCTTTATGGATAGCGGTTGACATGGCTTTTCGGTGAATATCGAACAAGATTTGATGATCCAGATTATCGTCAGTCGCGACGCTCGGATTGAGCCAGACCGAGACGATAATGCCTAAATCGTTGGCTTTTTCTTTGGGAATGTCGCCTGCGCGGACGGCATCTAAAACACCATTGGCGATCGCAGCTTGTACCGTACCCATTAAAATATTGGTGTAACGGGTATTTTTAACGGTGACTTTACTGACCATTAACGTCACGGGTCTGACTTGAATATCGGTGTTTAAAAGAGCAAATACCTTGGTATGGCCATTAACCTGACCGGCCGTCATTGACGCAATGGCGATACCGACAGGCCCATCAAGTTCACCGATAATAATTTCTGGTTCGGCTGCTGTTCCGGGTGGTCCGCCAGCAATCAAGGCTTCGCCTGTGCGCATAATAATTCTTTCGTTCATTGGGTTTTCCTCTTAAGGTAAAAATAGTTGGCGTCAAATGCTGAATGTCATCGTGTAGCATAGCAATTGTATATCACCCTCTGATGCGCGGGTAATTTTTCATATAGAACGTGATTAGTTGCAGAGCTTGTTCAAGACCATCGTGTTCATGGATGTCATCCTTAGTCTTTAATTTATACTAGCTTAATGTTATAGCGGAATTTTCGATTTACACTGTTTTTTTTGCTAAAACAGCTTTCATCTCAATACGGGGGAGTTTAAGATTAGCGGGCTAGTGGCGAGTTTTTCGGCTTCGCTCGGGAAAGCCTGTCGAACCATGAAATATTTGCGGAGAATAACCCATGAAAGAGCTGCAACGTATGCTGGACGATATTGACATGGAGGTTCACTTGACCCGCCATCTTATCGGCAAAAACGCGTTGGATGACAGGGTTATGGCCGTAATGAAACAAGTGCCGCGCCATGAGTTTTTACCGGCAAATTTACGTTATTGCGCTTACTCTAACGGCCCGGCACCTATTGGTTCGGGGCAAACCATTTCTCAGCCCTATATGGTCGCCTTGATGAGTGACTTATTAATGACGAAACCTGCGGATATTATTCTGGAAATCGGTACCGGATCAGGTTATCAGACGGCTATCCTCTCCGGACTGGTTCAACATATTTATTCTGTTGAAATAATTACAGAGCTGGCGACAAGCGCACGCAAACGTCTTTACAAACTCGGTTATAACAATGTAGATATTCGTAACGACGACGGTTATTTTGGCTGGCCGGAACATGCGCCATACAATGGCATAATCGTCACCGCCGCTGCACCTTATATTCCTCAACCCTTGATTCATCAATTGCGGCCCGGCGCCCGTCTCGTTATACCCGTCGGTTTGCCTTTTGATTATCAGACGTTGATGGTGGTAGAAAAAAAAGCGAATGGTGAAATTGAAACCCGTAAGATTCTTGGCGTCAGCTTTGTTCCGCTCACTGGTGAACATCACTCAGAACCAACCTCTTATAATTTACTTACCTAAAAAATAGTGTTGCGAAACTGGGAGGGGGTATTTATTGTGAGTGACCTTACTGGATTATGCTAAACAACAATACTTCAAAAGTAATGGTTTAATCGACAACTGAATGTAAAATTATTGCCGGCGAATTTTTTTCGCCACGACAATTTAATCGTTTTATTTAATAACACGAAAGTATTATAGTTGGCTTTATTTCATTCTGACACGGGAGACTCTCATGACTAACAACGTAATTGATAAAGATGCCGTTATTAACGTTCTGAATAAAATTCTGGAAGCCGAGCTGGCTGGGGTTGTTTGCTATACACATTATGCCTTAATGGTTTTCGGCTACAACCGTATTCCCATTGTTTCCTGGATGCGCAGCCAAGCCAGCGAGTCCTTGGCTCATGCCAATGAAGCCGGTGAAATGATCACTCATTTGGGCGGTCATCCTTCATTGGGCATAGGCCCATTGCTGGAATCACATCGCCACGATATTGGTGATATTTTGCGTGAATCTCTGGAACATGAAACGTCGGCTTTAGCGGAATACCATCGTTTGCTTGAGTTGGTAAACGGTCGTAACGTGATGCTTGAGGAATATGCGCGTCGTATGTGCGCTTTAGAAGAAACTCATGTGGGTGATGTACGCAAAATGCTTTTAAAACCCGGCGATTAATTCAGGCGGCGGATGTGCCTCAGCAGGTGAACACCCTAAACAAAGCGTTTTTTCAACCCGCATCGAAACCGACTCATTAGAAACCAATGTCATTAAGATAAGCCGTTCGCTCAGCGAACGGTTTATCTTCCCAAGGCGCTTAACTTAACGACATTGCATTAGAAAACCTAGTCGTACCTGCCGACAAATACCCGGGTGCGCAAACAAAGCGAGAAACCTGTCTATGACAATCTTACAAGACCCTGTGTTTTTGTCACGCTTGCAATTTGCCGTTACGGCTATGTTCCATATTTTATGGCCGCTCACGACTGTGGGGATATCCCTTATTCTGGTAGTTTTTGAAGGGCTATGGTTGAAAACGGGTGATGTTGACCATTATCTGCATGCGCGTTTTTGGGCGAAATTGTTTGTGCTTAATTTTTCGGTCGGCATTATCAGCGGACTTCCCCTGGAATTTGAATTTGGTACCAATTGGTCCCGATTTTCCATGATGACGGGAGAATTTTTCGGTAATATTCTGGGCTACGAAGGCGCTATGGCCTTTATGCTGGAAGCCGGTTTTCTTGGAATTATGCTGTTTGGATGGTTGCGGGTTCCCCCCACCATTCATTTGCTGGCAACCGGAATGGTCACGTTAGGCGCATCGCTTTCTGTTTTTTGGATTCTGGTTGCCAATTCATGGATGCAAACCCCGGCGGGCATTCATCTGGAAAACAACAGGGTTGTGGTGGACAGCTATTTTGAAGCAATCTTTAACAAAAACATGCCTTGGGGAGTTTTACATACATGGGTTGCCTGCTTGACGACCAGTCTTTTTGTTATCGGTGGTTTATCCGCTTGGTATATTTTAAAAAATAGAAATACGGATTTTTTTCTTAAGTCCTTTAAGCTCGCCCTAATAGGAGCGATTTTTGTGGTGCCTATTCAACTATATTTGGGCGATGCCAGTGGTCGGCATGTGTTTGTAAACCAGCCGGCAAAAGGAGCCGCTATCGAAGCGCATTGGACGACAAATCAAGAAGGCAAGGGAGCCGAATGGAATCTTCTGATGTGGCCCAACGAGAATGATCAAAAGAATGACTGGGCTATTACTATCCCGAACCTTTTAAGTGTTCTGGCAACCGGCGATCTCCACGGACAGGTGCAAGGCTTAACATCATTTCCACAAGCCGATCAGCCGCCTGCTATTGCGCTGATTTTCTATAGCTTCCGGATTATGGTAGTGATCGGTATGGCTTTTTTGGGACTCATGTTGTGGACATTATTCGCTTGGCTTAAGGGGCAATTAACACTCATGTCTATTGGCAAGCATCGTTTGTTGCTGTATGCCTGGATAGCTTCAATTCCTCTTGGTTATCTGGCTACAGAATGTGGCTGGCTTGTACGGGAGGTTGGCCGTCAACCTTGGGTAATCTACGGTTTGTTACGAACCCGCGATGCGGCATCGACGCTTCCGTTGTCTGTTGTGGCAACCAGTCTGGTTACTTTTGTGGTCATTTACAGCATTCTTTTTATTTTGTTTCTGATGTTTGCTGCCCGTATTATCAGCAAAGGTCCTGATTTATCGCTAGCGCCGCCGTCAAGACGTTAGATTAGCGTTCATCTGATAGCGATTCCGAGGATATCATTTATGGACAATGAAATTCATAGTTTACTCGCCAATATCTGGTTTTTAATTATTGGCCTGATGCTCTTTTTGTATGTCATTCTGGATGGTTTTGACTTGGGGGTAGGTATTCTTTTCCTTTTTACCGGGGATGAGAAACAACGCGCTATTATGATGATGAGTCTTGAAAGTATCTGGGATGCCAATGAAACCTGGCTGGTTTTACTTGGTGGTTCACTTTTCGGTGCCTTTCCCCTGGTTTTTGCAATCATGTTGCAGGCGCTTTATATTCCAGTCATGGTCATGTTATTTGCCCTGATCTTTCGTGGTGTCGCCTTTGAGTTTCGTCATTATGCCCGGAATAAAGCCCCTTGGAATCTCGTGTTTGGTTGCAGCAGTTTATTGGCGAGCCTGGCGCAGGGGATTGCATTTGGTGGCTTGATTAGCGGACTGGGTATTACCGAAAGCAACTATCAGGGTAACGTATGGGAATGGTTTACACCCTTTTCAGCGTTGGTTGCTTTGGGAGTAGCAACCGGTTATACCTTATTGGGTGCAGCCTATTTGATAATAAAGACTGAAGGGGCAATTCAGCGAAAAAGTATTCTTGAAGCCTATATAGCGGCCATTCTGGAAATAATGCTTATGATAACGATAGTCATCTGGGCATCCCGCTTTAATCCTTATTTTGCTGCTCGCTGGGCTGATAAAGAAATCGGAAATTACCTGGATTTATTTCTTATCCTGGCTGTTTTTGCCTTTATTATGTTGATGTGGACATTGCGGAGAGGTTTCGAATTAAGGACTTTTTTCTGGAGTGTCATCATTTTTCTGGCCTCTTTTACCGCTGTGACTATCGGTTACTATCCGTATATGATTCCCGCTTCGATAACGTTGCTTCATGCCGCATCATCAAGCAAGACATTGATATTTATGCTCGCAGGTATTGGCCTTTTGATTCCCGTCATGTTGGTTTATAGCGGCTATCAGTATCTTGTTTTCCGGGGCAAAGTGCATTTGAATGAGCACACAAACTGATTAAAACAGAAGAAGATCATGCCGTTAAGCTATGGGCTCTATCATTTTTGAAAGCAACAGCTGGTTAATGGCAGAGTCAGTCTTAAAATTCAACCCTGACCATGTCTGACGATGAGGGCAGGGTTGAAATTATTGCTAGCTTGCTTGACCTGCTTCTGAAGCAGCCGGAACTTCGATTAACCGGCCGGTTGAGCAGTCGTAGATATAGCCATAAACCGGAATGTTGGCAGGAACCAGTGGGTGGCTTT
>JBAXUR010000104.1:0-11068 GCA_037129595.1 Methylococcaceae bacterium
CTGATTAACCTTTATTGCAGCTTGTTTCTCTCAATCAAGAAGGTCATTGAGTCGACCTATGTTGCTTAATTATCGAATTTTTCTCAAGTTTATTGGATTGCGGTACTTTTTCTTTACCTGAAATATTAAGCGTAGACAGAAAGAAGTAGAGTTGTCTGTGCTGTGTAGTAAATTTGTCACTACGTTGAAATTATTACAGCGTAGGGTGTAGTAAATTTGTAGTAGGTTAGAACTTGGCGAGTTCTGTAAGTAATTGATTATTAATAACGTATATATTGATAGCAGGGTTCATAACCCCGGGGTCGGTGGTTCAAGTCCACCTATCGCCACCAAATAAAACAAGGACTTAGGTGTAAACCCAGTCCTTTTTTTATGCCTGAAATTCCCCACGTGCCACTCACGTGCCAGTTGAAAATAAATTGTAGTGCAAATCACCGCATCACTTGCTTAAATTTTAGGCACAAAAAAAGCTGGTGTTACCCCGCAAAACTTCATAAGCATAAATTCATTAACCGTTGGTTTTTTTGTCTAAGTGCTACCGGCTTCCGCTTTCACCGTTATTTTTCCTGCCTAACCTCCTCCAAGTACGCTTGAACTACCACCGCAGTTGGATGGGACTTAAATTACGCAGCTGTAAATTTAAATACGCTACAAACTCAATTAAGCTTCTTTTTTGTGCTATGGGTAGGGCTTCTTTGTTGCTTTATCATTATCGCGCCACCAGCGGGCTTTTTAGGGATGTGCTGTGCCGCTATCAAGCTGAAGTGTAGCTGAAAGCTACACCGTATAATGCCTATACCTAACAGTTTTGATTTACCGTAATTAAGGTTACCCTTTATTTCAGATAAAAAAGCCGGTGTTACGCGGCCTTAGTATTGCAGTTAATAAAAAGGGAAAGCTATGCGCAAAAATAACAGCCAAGCTTCTACCGGGATATTGGTTAGGGTGATTCTGTGGTTATAACCAAGTAGACTTATTACAAGTTTGTTAAAACTGCATTTTTGTAACATAAAAACTCTCGTCTTTAAGCTCATCAATCACCGCTGTTTCGCATTCAACATCTGGCCTGTAAAGGGTTCAGATAAAAAATAACCCACCGTTTATTTAGCTAAAATCGAAGCGAACCCTTGAGCAGAAAGACTTTTAATAAGCTATAGGCAATCCTCCCGTCCCTGACAAGGGGCGGGAGGATTGCCCAGTGGCGAACGTGTTTTTGATTGTTTCAAAAATAATAGCAGGAATAGTGAATCTGAAAGCGAACGATTAAAACACGCTAATGATGACGTGAAGTAACGACGTAATTGATTAATATAGAGCAGAAAATGGATCAACTTATTGACGACTTATTATTGCCTGATGTATTGGACGCTTCTTTAGATGCCGGTTATAAAGCGATGGCTGCCGATCAAGTACGCGAAGATGAAGCGCTGGAGTGGGTTAGGGAGCTTTTCAAGTAAATCTTTTATAGTTTTTATTTATCACCTTAAAGAACTTTTTCTTGCCCATACTATGAATTGAGATGTAAACTGACAACCAAAATGTAAACCAAGCGCACTAGCGCACGACTACCATCATTAAGAGAAAATTCATGAGCGAAAAAATGTCCAATGCACCGGTCTACTACGCATTAGCTCAAGCACAATTTAATCCTGTAGCCGCTATGGAAAAGTACGTTAGTGATATACAGGATGTTCTTCGTCGTGATGGTTATACGCTTTTTGAAGCCCAAGAGGTTACACAGCTTCAGTTTATCGCTGCACCGGGAGAAACTGTAGCAGAGCCCAAATTAATCCCGACGCATACTTGGTTAATTACAAAAGCAGATAGAACCTCAGGGTTTGTTCTCAGTCAAACGTCCCTGATATATCACACGACCCATTATGAAACGAGCGATAAGTTTATTTCTGAGTTATTGTGCGGTTTAAAGGCTATTCATGATGTCGTTACTCTTGATCATTTAAGCAGATTAGGCTTGCGTTATCTTGATGCCATTCTGCCGCACTCAAATGAAAAAGTAGATTTGTATTTAGTCAATGGACTTCATGGCGTCGAATTTGGTGCGGCACAGAGATACTCATTAATTGAATCGGTTTTTGAAACAAGCAGCGGCCCTCTGTTACCTAAAGGTACCTTGGTCGCTAGAGTGCATCGCGCTACTTCTCAATTGGGGTACCCACCTGATATGGTTCCAAACGGCCTGTTGCCGATGCCGCGATTTGAAAACACAAATGTAATATCTCATGCCATCATTGATACTGATCATTTTGTTGAAGGGATTATGCCCTTGGATTTCAATCAAATTAAAGATCAATACGTTAATCTACATTCGACTATTAAAGATGCTTTCAACGCGATGATTACCGAATACGCCAGAGAAACTTGGGCATAATAATTTTTAGAGAAATGTATGTACGCTAATCAAACAGGATCACAGGGACTTGGCTTAAAAAATCCGGTTAAAACCGCTTTTACCATTATTAATAGAGTGGTGGTTGGCACCGGGAGTGCTTATGGGGCAGATAGAATTGAAGAATGGTCTGGCTATATTCAGCCTCGTGTAAGCATTGTTCTCAATAACGCTGTAGCAACCGTTAACCATCCATCAGTCCTTGATGTCCGGACACCTGTAGAGCATATCGAGAATATTCGCTCAGTACTCAATCCTTCTGTTTCAGACCTTGCCGGTTTGTTTGATGTGACTCGGCAAGCGGTTTATAAATGGTTGTCGGGTGATTCAATTCCAGAGCCGGATAAACTAAATCGTATTGTAAAATTGAGTGAAATTGCCGACACTTTTAATGCAGCAAAAATATCTCGCGCCGGATCTTTACTGAAGATGAAAGCTTTTAACGGCCAGTCATTAATGGATCTATTAAAAACCGGTGACGATTGTACTGCGCAAGTTTTGGCATTAATCTCTGAAGCAAAGGCAATGGAAGCATCCTACCAAAAGTCTGGTTTAGCATCATCAAAAGCCAAGCCCACTAATGATTGGCAGGCTTATGTTTCTATCCCCGGTTCAATTGAACCTATTAATTAGAGATAAATAAATGAGTGATCATGACACGGAATGGCTACAAGTGTAACGGGATGGCCGTAACGGATCAAGAGCTGAACGATCAAGATAATTTAAGGGGTTTATAAATCTGATTAATGCACCGTCTGTCGGCATCGGCAGTTTTGGGTGCAGGTTACGAGTTAATTCTTCAGGTTGTATTCGGTTTTATTAACCATAAATGACTCTATTGGCGAGGGCTGTTTGATAGAAAAAACTTCCCGGTCAATTTATAGAAACAGGAACTTAGAGTTATTCTTGACCTTATTTAGAGATAATTTTATATTAACTATTAGTTAATTTATTGAATAAATTAGAGTAATAATGTTAAATTAAAGATATATAAAATTACCATTATAGAAAATTATTGCCATGCCTACGTTTAATCACCATGATTTAACTTTGCTCAATCCCTCGTTTGATTCACCGTTGGTTGATGTTTTGACAGAATTGGAACATTTGCGTCGGTTGCAACTGGGCGGCACCACTCCACCGCACGTTTTTTTTCAGCTCAAACGTATCTTCCACATGTTGGAAAGCTTGGGTTCTGCTCGAATAGAAGGGAATCACACTACCTTGGCTGACTATGTGGAAAGTAAATTGGAAGGTGCCCGGCAAGCCCCTACTGATCAACTGCGGGAAATGGAAAATATTGAGGCTGCCATGGCCTATGTCGAAGACAGCATTCAATCGGGTGATAGCCTGAGCGAGCACTTTATTCGTGAGCTACACGCCATCACTGTAAAAGACCTGGAGCGGGAAGGCGATGCCACGCCGGGCGCTTACCGGCTTAAGCCGGTGCAAATTGCCCAGTCAGATCATTTGCCGCCAGACATTGTTCAAGTGCCGGAATATATGCAGGCGTTGGTAAGTTTTATCAACGAGAATCATCCTCCCAAATATGATTTGATCAAAGTGGCTTTGGCGCATCACCGTTTTGGTTGGATACATCCGTTTGGTAATGGCAACGGTCGGGTGGTAAGGCTGCTAACTTACGCACTACTGATTAAATATGGTTTTAATGTTAAGGCCGGTGGACGGGTGCTAAATCCAACGGCGGTGTTTTGTAATGATCGGGGTCGTTATTACGCCATGTTGGCCTGCGCGGATAAAGGGTCACCGGAAGCTTTGGAAGAATGGTGTGTGTACGTCTTGCAAGGTATTTTGGACGAATTGCGTAAAGTCGATCAGTTGACTGATTTTAGTTTTTTTAGTGCCAGAATTCTTGGACCTGCACTGACTTATGCCAGAGAAAGAGAGCATATTACGGCAATGGAAGAGAAAATATTACATATCACCGCTAAAAGCGGTGTAGCAAAGGCGGCTGACTTGGCGGCTGCCATGCCTGCAATGACAACCGCCCAGCGCACCTATCAAATTAAAAAACTGGTTGATCGCAATATGTTACAACCCGTCAAGGAGGGGGCGAGGCAATATACTATTGGTTTTAGCAATAGTTACTTAATGCGTGGCGTTGTTCATGCGCTGGCACATGAAGGATTTATTCCGTCAGCATTAAGTCATGGCGACATACAAAAGTAATCAACGCTGATTGATGCCGAGCAACCCAATCAATATTCCGCCATTTTTTGTATCGGATGGTCGCTTGTATGAAAGTATTTTTAATTTTTTCCAGCGGCTTAAGCTCATCCAACAAGTCACTAAATTTTTTTTCTGACTGTCATGCCTGTATTGCCCATTACAGAAAATAAAGCTGCATCGACAATGCGATACTCATGTTTGTTGTGTCGGATAGTATTTGATAAAGCGTGTTTTATTTCAGCCTCTTATTTCCATAAATAATCGGTCACTCTTTAACCATTCTCCCATTGAGTTTACAACCTCCTCAATAGTTTTGCCCTTTCCGCGAATTGCACATTCCCAAACCGTACCCACTCGCCATCCAGTCGCAAGCAATGCCTGTATCACTTTTTGGTCATTGGCGCGATTGCCTTCAATTTTATGTCGCCAGAAGTCTGTTCGGGTTTTTGGCCATTTAAAACGGGCGCAGTCATGGCCATGCCAAAAACAGCCATTTACAAATATAACGGCGTGGTAACGTGGCAACACAATATCGGGTTTTCCGGGCAGTTCACGGACATTCAAACGAAACCGAAAACCCTGACGATGCAACAGGCTGCGAACCAACCGTTCCGGTTGGGTATTCTTTCCCTTGATACCTGCCATCATTCGACTTCGGGTCGCAGTATCGACAACGTCAACCATTATGACCTTCTACCTTACCAGCACATAACGCTTCGGCAGATCGTCCCAGTTTTTGGCAACCAGCAATTCCTTGGCATTGGTCAGTTGAAATCTAAATGATCTAAGTCCCTTCATGCTAAAAGCTTGCGCCAGTGGTCTTGCATAGCCTAATTCGAATAGCCAGTATTCCTCGTTATTAGCACTGTCCACTTTTCCCGCTTGATGTATGTCCATATCGCAACGCTTCACCAATTTAACAGACTTTACTTCATAAAGATGGGTAATGATTCGCTCCGCCTCACCACCGTGATAGACAGCAATGGCGCAGTAACGTACTTCACGCATAGTATTTCGTGCGATGGATTTTTTCTCGGTAGCACTCAAACGAATGTGATACCAGCCCGCCGATCCTTCTTTAAATCGCTGTAAATAGTCTTTATCACGACCTTTTATCGGCCCCATGGGTGCAGCCAACGTTAAATCGGAATATCGGGCATGTTGCATACCCATGGTTCCGATACGCGCGGACTCTTCTACAAAATATTGATCTGCTTCCGGTATGGGGTAAGTTACATTTCTATCGCCAAAACGACTGACCAGAAAATCCCGTAACCACTGATTATCTCGTCCCGGCAATAACGGAAAGCCGCCTATGCCGACTGTTTCAATAGCGTCTTGGTAGGGGTTTATGGTATTGGCTTCATCAAACCAGCCAGGGTACAACACAAAGGCACCCAAAATCGGGCGGCTTTTTTCCGGCTCACCGTCATTGGCTTGATTGATATAAATTAGCGCATCGCGGTAGCGATGCATCTGGTTAATGGCCTCATCCGGTGCGTAGTCCGTGCCTTTTCCGTCATCGGCAATACGATATTTTGCGTCAAAAATCCATTGCACCCGTTCCTTGTCGGGAAAGGTTGCCTCCAAAAAAATATCGGGTTTTTGTACTGTCGTCCAAGAATAGATTTTGCCAAATGACGGGTCGTTGGTTCGACGAAAAACGGGTTCATGGGCCAGACGTATATTGATACCGTCGGCTCTTTCCAAATGGAATGCCGCACCGATGCCGTCTATCAGGTTTTTTTCCAAGCCGTTGTCCTTCAACAAGGCGCGATGGTGAGTTTTTTCTGTAAAGCCCAACTCCAGCAATAGCCGCCGCATTTCCAGCAGGCACCAGACCTCATACAACTCGGCTACTGACTTCATGGAAATAGACGCATGGCGACCGAACAAATCCAGATACAGTTTTAGTTCCTGCCAAATGCGATACACACCTGCGTAACCGTCACGTTGATGTAACACCAACGATTCAGAAGCCTGACCGTCAAAAGCACCGACTTCGGCAAACAAGGGCCGATTTAATAACTGATCCAAAGGCCGTTTCCAGTCATCCAGTTCGGCAAAAAAAGACTCCGAAAGTCGTCCACGCTCAGGAGATAAACTATCCTGTTCCGCACGTTTTTTAAAACGGGTAATAGCCTGACTGCATCGGATTAGCACCATTTTTACAAAGCGGTTTTCCGGCGTATCCAGCGAAAGCCGCTGCCCGGTTATTTGATAGCGATGGCGTGTCTCACCCTTGTTCAAATGTCCGGTAACGCGCTCTTCCAGTTTGGGAGACAAGCGCCCACGCAGGCGTTCTGCGCGTACATGATGTTGATAGGGTAACAGGCGGGTGTGCGGTGCGTTACATATCCGTTTAATGACTTTTTCCAAATCTGTCCGCAAGCGTTGAAAATGTGCCAACCACAACAACGGAAATCGCTCGTGCGGTTTTCTGGACTTTGCCAATTCCTGATCGGTTTTTTGCACAAAAGAAAAGCGCCACAGCGGATAATACGCATCAATTGTGCTATGGATATTTTCCAGATCATGAGCCATGGCCATCTTGACCGGCTGCACCTCAAAAGACAGGTATTGAGTGACTTCCCGCCCCGCGATTTGGTACCGCCGACCTAACCGAAACCAGCCGATGTCATTGCCAAAATTAACGCTGCCCCGCAAAGAACGTCGCTTGTAATGAAAGCCTTCTTCAATACTGCTTAGGCGATGGATAATTACAGGTGTATGAGTGGTGGTGTTTACTCCGTTGAAAAACAAAAACTCAAACTCATAGTGTTTGTTTTCAAAAAAGAGCAGTTCAGGCAAGGTCAATTCTGAAAGGTACTGCTCAGTTATAGCCCCTTCTGTTGGCGGTGTAACGTCAAGCACCTTCAGCGCAGGACTAAAGCGTATCGAACTACGCGGAACGTCTATATTGCGATTGGTATGTGTCCTGTCAAGCAATGCCTGTGACGCTTCAACGTCTTTGGCCCATACGCTTAATTCAAAGTGAGGTGTCTTAAGATTTAAAAGATCAGGCACGGCTTTATGGCCAGAAAGTGGTAAAGCCGTTGTCTGCCAAACGCTTTTGCATCCATTCCAGTTTTTGTTTGGAGCGACAGTAAACCGTGCAATCACTTCCGTCGATATTTTCACGCAACAAATCGGGACGTTTCTTTGACCAAATGACTGAAAATTGCAGTTTAATCACCGCTAATAATTGTATCAGCAAACTGCTGTCATCGCTGTTAGCTTGTAATTTGCTATCATCACCCATAGACTTTAATTTGTCGGCATCACCGTCTATGCGCGGCAATACCTTGGACATCAAAAAATCATCCCAAACCGCCTGCAATTCAGCATCATCCTTGGGGTTGAAACTCACCACCGCCAATAACAGCTCATTCAACGCACGATAAGCCAGCTCAAAGGGTGTGCCTTTTAGCTCATCATTGATGGCTTTCAGGAAAGCGATACTTTTTGCTCCATCCTTATCAGCATTGACATTCGTTAAGTCGTCTTTGGTTACTTTGGACAATACCGGAAAGCCCAACTTTTTATGGCGGGGAGAAAGAGAAGTATCTAAATAATGGTCAAAATCATTGGGATAAAACACCCCGAAATCGATGGTAAAGGCACGGTCGATCACTTTGCGGGAAAAGCCGTGCGTGGTTTCATCCATGTTCACCGTTCCGGCAACAATCAAATTAGGCGGCAACGGAATGCCTACATTAAGAAAGTGTAACCACAGGTCATCAAATTTTTCATCATCCAGGTTTAAATCTTTACGAAATACCTGCTGACCGGCTGAATCAAGTTGCTCGATGGTGGCCGATTTCAGCAAAGGATCACAGCTATAACTGCCATCTTGCCATTTGCGTGTTTCCAATATCGACAGATAATCGGCGAAATACTGCTCGACCGGTGCCAGATTCATTTCATCCAGACACAACCAATAAGGCGTCATCTCGGCAGGTGCCTTACATACCAGTTCTTCCGCAGTAGCCGATGCCCAAGCGTTCTGCCAGACCTTTACAATAAAGCACAGCAAATCAGTCACCACGTAGCGTGAACCATTCTGCCCGATGCGGGAGATATAACCCAGCAAATCAGAAGGTTCATGCCAGTCAGGACGAACCGGAATCAGGCAGTAATTGGATAAATGATCACCATTGGAATGTTGAGCGGCCTGTTCGCGTACAAAACGGGTTTTACCTGTTCCGGAAATACCGGCAAGCAGTAGGAAAGGTTTTGGTAATTTTGTACCCACTGCTGATAATGCGTTCAAAATATTCTCGTTGCGAGTAATTCGCCAAATTTGCTCAATTTCTTCATAAAACTTCATGACTGTAAGTAAATCGGCTCGCAGGTCATCTTCAGATGGCAGGGAGTCCAAAGGATAAAATCGAGCCGCTATTGTTGATTTCTCATATGATTTCCCTAATGGAGTACTAGCTCTTAAATCGACTTGTGGCATACCCCATTCAACAAGAAGCGGCATTTCGGACCGGATTTTAGTTAGGAGCAAATTCGCTAGATTTTCGGCTTTTGCTTTACCATATAACTTCTGTGGAGCTGTTGTTCCCTGAATGACTGATAAGTAAACACCCGATCCATCAGCTCGAAACAAATAACATGGATAAATCCCATCTTGCGTAGTTTTGGTTATTTCAGGGTTCAATATCGAGAGCCACGGCACGTTCGCCCAATTTCCTGCGCCTGCACTGCCAGAAATTAGAAAGCTGGGATATATTTCGGAAATAATAGAACTAATTTTATCTGAAAGTTCTTTACGTATAGCAACAGCAATTGGATGATCTGTAAACGGTTGCTGCGTCGCATTAGGCCATTCAGTCAAAATACGTTTAAGAATATCTCTGAGCATAGTTTCTTGTTCTTGATTAAATTATGATTTTTTAGCACTAAAGAATTACTGTTTAGTGCTGACAACCTTAGCTATATATCCATTGATTTACAACGGCTTTGGGGTCTGTACCTTCAGGTGCATAGGGAATTGCAGCAGGAAGCAATGCGGCTTCGATTTGTTGAAAAAAATGACTCATTATTATCCGTTGATTGTGTGATGCGTCTGGCTGCTGCCAGATAAGGGTAAAACGTTTGCAGGAATTTGTAACTTTATTGGTGCCGAGAAAAGGTTCTGCAAAAAGGTTTAATTTTAAAAGCCGGCAAGCCCTCTATATTCCTGATCGGGTAATCAGGGCTGCTTCGGGCGCGGATCGGGATTGGGTCACTATTGAATTAATTCCAAGGGTTGAGTATTTGTACACCGGTTGGCTTAAAATCTGCCACATTACGAGTAACAACGGTCATGTCATGAACGATTGCAGTGGCTGCGATTAAGGCGTCACGGTCTGAGCGCGGGTCTGGTACGTGCAGATTTCCACAACATAGCGCCACAGCCGTATCAACAACAAGAATACGTCCCTCAAAGGCCGGCAACACATGATTATTAAACCAAGTACGCAGTAATGTCGCTTGTACCAAGTCTCGCCGCTCCATTAAACCGATACCCATTTCTATCTCAAGCAGTGTCACCACAGATATAAACAAATCAGTCGGTACAACGCTATCTGCCCAGGCTTTTACATTGGGATTGATTTTTCCTGTTTTCGCTTTTCTTAGTTCAGAAACGACATTCGTGTCCAGCAATAAGCTCACGATAAATCAGCCGGATTAAAAAGGTTGGACGCCAAGCGGGGCGGCTCAAAATCAATAGTAGCTGCATCGGGCATCGCGAGTAATTCGGCAATACCGGGTTGTTGTTTATGTTGCTGCAAGTAAAAGGCTCATTTTTGTCAATGCTTCTTGGGCATTTTGAGTATGACTGACGGCAATCACTTTATCTATTAATGCGTCATCCAGGGTAATTGTGGTCATGGCTTTACTCCGTAATATTAAACAACTTACTGTTGTAAGAAGCCTTGTTGGTAATGTTTTAGGGCATTAAGTTGAGCCGGGTTATGGTTAATTTTATCATCAATGCTGTTGAGAACATAGGCGCTGTTTTTATACCGCTGGTGTTGTGCCCCCGCATTGCCGTTCCGCGTAGGGTAACAAGTCAATGGAGTGCAAATCTTGCCGGGCCGATTAGATCAGCACTATACTCCTGCATTACCTTGGGTTTTGTTTGCGATCAAGTTTTCCATTTCACGCATGACGTCATCACGGGCAATCAGGGAAATGAGGGGGGGGGGTCGTATTGATTACCAGTTCTTTTGACTCAGGCATTGTCAAAATCCGCCTGGAGATCATCCTCAGTTAAATTGATAACGGCAACACCGTAGTGATGCAAGCCCAGTAAAAAAGCCACCCGCTCCATGCCGACAAGAGTGGCGGCCGTGCCACTGGGAATACGCCCCAGCTCATACAATTTGACGGCCATCGCCATTTTGGCCTCGTGCTCGAATTGTTCTGAAGATTGCTGCAAAGCATCAGGTAATTGTTCAGGGTAGTTAACAATCATTT
>JBAXUR010000105.1:0-10969 GCA_037129595.1 Methylococcaceae bacterium
AGCTAGCGGCAACTCGATTGTCTTCTTGGACTTCGGGCACAGCACCAGCACAGTAAGTTAACTTATTTGGTCAGGGCTCGCCTAAGCTTTGATCTGTAGCCTTAAATACATGCAGGTTACAAGGTGCTGCGGGTGAACGTGGACAAGGGCGTCGTGGGAGCCGATGTAACTTTGAACGGTCCCTTTGTGGGATTGACGGGGTATTGGTAAATATCAGGTTAATAAACTTCCTGCTCCAGCGGGACTGCATGTAATCTATCCGGTTTTAACAGCGGATTATTGATGCTTGTGGTTTGTCAATGGGCTTTAAATCAATCGTTACGATAGGAACATTTAATGAAAATACCAACGTTTTTTTTAAGTTCTAAAACAATTGGCGCTCTGTTTGGCTGTGCGCTAACTGCATCCCTGATAGGTTGCTCGACCATTAACAGCGCCGAAAAAGATACTCAAGGTCTCAGCAATGATGCAAAAGCAGCCGTCATAGCACCTGCTCCCGACACGGCTTTTACGCCAGATGCTCAACGGGAAAAGAAAGTTGCTTACTTGCCTTTCCAAAGAGCCTGGATTAAACCAGGTGTCGACTTTAAAGCGTATCAGTATCTTGTGGTCGCCCCCGTCAATACCCAATACATGTTAAAAATGGACTGGATACATAAATTAAGCTCGGTTAATTATGTGACGAATGTAAAAAAAGACATACAAGACGTAGCCGTCTATTTTCAAAACCAAGTGGTATCCGATTTTAAAAATGATGATAATCAACACTTCATAATTTTGGATTATCCGGCCCAACAAACGCAAAGCGTTTTGCAACTGGAGTTGGCGTTAATTGAAATTGATCCCTCAATGCCAATGTTGAACGCGGCTGGATGGTTGGTAGTGGGTGGAGGCACCGCTGCGGGTTTGATCAATCAACGGGCGGCGGCCTTTGAAGGGCGAATACGTGATTTAGGCACCAATGAAATTGTGGCGACTTTTGCAGACCGTAATGTACAAGATGTTGATCCGCTCGATTTGACCAGATTGACGTGGTATGGCCCGGCCAAACAAGTCATTGACCAATGGGCAAAAGAGTTTGTTGAAATCGCCAATCGCAAACCTGGCGAAGTGATTAGTGCCCCAACAGCGTTTAGTTTAAATCCTTTTTAGTCGTGTAGGTTGGGTTACGCTTTTTGCAACCCAACATTTGTTGCATCAATGTGTTGGATTAACGATAAAGCGGTTAACCTAACCTACGCTGCTTTAAACATTAAATAGAAGCCGTTATCGTTTAAGCGAACGGCCTTTTATAGAGCATTATAGCCCGGGCAACTCGCAATATATAAAATAACCGCCATCGATCCCTTTACAATAGCAACCAAAAAAAATTGAGGAAATAGTATGAGTACATTAATAGTCGTCGGTTACCAAGACATACATAAGGCAGAGGAAGTTCGTCTCCAGTTGTGGAAACTGCAACGTGATTACCTGCTGGATCTTGAGGATGCCGTTGTTGTTGTTAAAAACGATAAGGGTAAAGTCAAATTGCATCAGGCTTTTAACCTTACGTCTTCTGGCGCTATAAACGGAGGCTTTTGGGGCTCACTGATTGGCTTGATATTCCTGAATCCGCTTCTGGGTTTGGCTGTAGGCGCCTCAGCCGGGGCGGTTTCCGGGGCGCTCACTGACGTAGGAATCGATGACAATTTCATGAAGGAACTCGGCGCCACTCTTACACCCGGCAGCTCGGCACTGTTCGTTCTGCTGCGAAGCCCGTCGGCAGCGCCCGACAAAGTGCTTGAGGAGTTAAAAGGAACAGGAGGAACCCTTCTCAAAACCTCTCTTTCCCATGAAGATGAAGCTAAAATTCAGGCAGCCTTAAACGGGTAGTTTACTTCCTGATTAGCAATGAAACTCAGCCAGCAATGTCATACCGGCATGGATGCCAATATTCTGTCACAGGGATGTGTATGTATGACGCATACTTGAGTTTCAGAACCTGTGGCGTTACGCCATGGATATTAATTCCGGTTTCCCTGACGGATTGACAAGATTTTTACTTTGGCTGAAGCAACTGTTAATCAGGATTTAAATTAATAGAGTTGTCATTTTTTTTAGTTACTATCCTATTCTGATTTGTCACACTATAGTCATTTTATGAAATCTCTATAGAAACGCAATTTGACGTATTTTTTACTAAAAACATGAATAACACAAACTACGATGCCTGTCCTGAGTGTGATTTATTGCTCAAACCTGCTCAACCAAAATTGGGTGAAAAAGTCCATTGCCCTCGCTGTGGCCTGTTACTGTCAAGACCCGGTAAACAAAGTATTGAGCGCACTTTTGCCCTGTCAATTGCGGGCTTTATCTTATTTTTTCCCGCTAATTTGTTGCCCATGGTGGGCTTAACTGTCTTGGGCAATGCGAACACGGGTATATTGATATCAGGGGTTATAGCTTTATATAACGACGGTATGGAGGCCGTTGCTATTGTCGTATTTTTGGCCAGCATTTTGTTTCCGCTCGTGCATCTTTGTTTATCTTTACTCATTAGCGGACATCTTTATTTTAATTGCCCCAATCGTTATTTGGTAGCGTGGATGCGCTGGATGCATCATTTGGACGAATGGGTGATGCTGGAAGTTTATATGCTGGGTATTATTGTTGCCTGCGTTAAGCTTATGGCGATTGCTCCACTTAAATTGGGTTGGGGTCTCTATGCTTTTATCGCCCTGATCATCATAACAACCCTGCTAACCAGCAGTCTGGATAACCGATTGTTCTGGCAACGCATTGAGCAATTGCGAAAGGAGAACAAGAATGCAAGTTAAAGCGAATGCATTAACGCAAGGATTTATCCGCTGCCACGACTGCGGTTATCTGGTAAAAACAGTTGACCATCTTTTATCATGTCCACGCTGTAACAGCCATCTGCATGCACGACACCCTCACAGTTTGCAACGCACCACCGCGTTGTTATTGAGTAGTTTTTTTCTCTATATTCCGGCCAATATTTTCCCCATCATGACCGTTAACCAATTTGGCGCGGGTGATGCACACACTATTGCCGGCGGTATTGTTGAGTTAATCGACAGTGGCATGATACCCATCGGGATGTTGGTTCTGGTGGCGAGTATTCTCGTGCCGTCGTCAAAACTGATAGGCATCGGCTTGCTGCTGCTTTGTGCGCATTTTCGCTGGCAAACCAATGCCCGTCGCTGGACGGTGATGTATCGTGTTATTGCGTTTGTCGGGCGCTGGTCGATGCTGGATATTTTTATGATTTCCATTTTAGTGGATTTGGTTGATTTTGGTGGTATACAGATTATTGCCGGCCCGGCGGCTACCGCATTTGCGGCCGTGGTGATATTAACGATGTTCGCAGCCGAGAATTTTGATCCACGCTTACTTTGGGATAACCAGAAAAACCTATGAATGATTTTATCGAACCTCCTTACGAAGCGAGCGATGCCGCTATTAATAAAAAGCGGGAATTTCCACTGATCTGGTTATTACCGATCTGTGCGTTATTAGTCAGTGGCTGGCTAATTTACAAGACCCTATCGGAAAAAGGGCCTGAAATTACCATCATTTTTCCCAGCGCTGACGGTTTGGAAATAGACAAAACCAAAATAAAATACCTGGATGTAGAAATTGGCAAGGTCTCTGATATTGTCATTAATGCCGATTTAAAAACTATTCAAGTCACCGCGCAAATGCATAAGGAAAGCGATGGGTATTTAACGGATAACACCCAGTTTTGGGTGGTTAAACCACAAATCGGTTTAAGTGGTGTATCCGGTTTAGGTACTCTGATGTCTGGAGCTTATATAGCCATTAAGCCCGAAAAGGGTAAAAATGAACGTCATTTTACGGGACTCGACATTCCGCCGGTATTGGAAACGAATGCACAAGGCAAGAAATTTATACTGGAGACGACTAATATCGGTTCGATGGGCCCTGGAACACCGATTAACTTTCATGGTATCGCCGTTGGCGAGGTGCTTGATTATGAATTGGCAAAAAACGCCGACAATATCAAATTAACGGTTTTTGTTAACGCGCCTTATGACCAATTTATAAGAACGAATACCCGCTTTTGGATAGACAGCGGTATTGATTTATCGGCGGGTGCCGATGGTTTTAAATTACGGACAGGGCCTTTAGCCGCATTATTGGCTGGCGGCATTGCTTTTCGTACTTCTCCTGATGATAAAACGACGGACACTGTACCTGAAAACACGTCATTTCAATTATTTGATGGCTATGACCAATCCACTGAAGTGATTTATCATAGAACTGTCAAAGTCGTTATGTATTTTGGTGATTCAGTACGCGGCTTAACTATTGGCGCTCCGGTTTTATTACGCGGTATTCCGGTTGGCAAAGTAACCGACTTTAACCTGGAAATAGATGCACAAACCGCAGATATAGAGATTCCCGTCGTGGTTGAAGTAGAGCCGGACCGCATTGTAGTCGTTAATAAACAAGCCAATGGGACCGTTAAAGATAATATTGAGCATCTGATTGCCAAAGGCTTACGGGCACAATTACAAACCGGTAGCCTGCTGACAGGGCAGCTGTTTATTGCTTTGGATCTGTTTCCACAAAGCAAAGTGGTGACACACAACAATACTACAGGCTATCAGGAATTTCCGACGACGCCCAACTCAATGAATCAGATTGTTAATTCTGCACAAGCCATTATGGATAAAATTTCCAAGTTGCCCTTGGAAACGATGACTGCCGAAATCAACAAAACCTTGGCATCCTTACAAGGCACATCCAAGGCGGCAACCAAGACTTTAGACACGGCAACCGGCACCCTGAGCAATGCTGACAAAACCATGCAATCTGCCGATAAAGCCATGAGTTCTGCACAAAAAGTATTAACGACTTTAGAGCCGGGATCGACTACGCAGTACGAACTGAACCAATTACTAAAAGAACTCACGCAAACGGCAAGCTCGGTTAGGCAACTAACCGATTATTTGGAAGAACATCCTGATTCTTTAATTCGTGGTAAAAAAGAGAAGTAGCCAATATGTCAAATAAGCACTTAAACGGATTCATCTTGCTCTGCCTTGGTAGTTTGCTAACCGCATGCGCAACCCCCCACTCTAATTTCTATACCCTGGAATCACAGAGCCGGCCACCTGCAACTACCAACACTGCCATTGCCAAAAAACGGCTGATTGGCATAGGGCCGCTGTCGCTACCGGCTTTAGTTGAGCGCAGACAGATTGTCACGCGCACAGAAAATAACGGTATACAAATAGCTGAATTTGATCTTTGGGCTGCACCGTTAAAAGACAATGTCCTTGCCGTATTAAGCAAAAATGTGGGGACCCTGCAACCCAATGCCATCGTAAGAGCGTATCCGTGGAATGCTTTTGGCGATGTTGATTATCGGGTTATAGTCGATATTAGCCGCTTCGACACGCAACTTGGCAAATCGGCAAATCTTGAAGCAAGCTGGGCCATCATGGAAGAAAAAAACCATACGATAGTCAGCAATGGGCAAGCCAACATCAAACAGCCACTGAATGACGCAAGTTACAACAGCGCAGCGCAAGCACTCAGCAAACTTCTCAGTGATTTCAGTCAACAATTATCCTTGGCACTTGTTCAGGTTCAGAACTAGCCGTTATGAAAAATGCTTTGATTGCGCCAACACAATCAATGTTCGGAGTGGGGATATACTCAGAGCCCTAAAATTACTGTAAATTTGGAGAAAACCCTATGCCATTCAAAATGAAAAGCTTTGTTTTTTGGTCAGGCGTTTACAATGCCGGACTGGCATTGACGTTAACGTGCCCACCTTTTTACCAAATTCTGGGCTTGAACATTTCGGCCCCCTTTTGGGGCTGGCTGCTCTCAGGTTTTTTGGCCTACACCAGTGTGGCATTGATTCTGGCGTCGCGGGATTTACGTCATCGCGCTGCTTTCGTGTATTGGGAATCAATGCTTCGCTACATCGGTGCGCTGTTACTAATTCCCGCAGGTCTGTTCGGGGATCTGAGTTTGATTGCCGTGCCCTTGGGTTTGGGTGATCTGGCTATCGGACTGGTTTATATGTTCGGCCTGCCCAAGGAATTGGGCGTACCCCATCAGGCCTTGCTGTATGACCGTTTGACAACGAACGATTGATTTTTGGAATAACTCAAGCCATAACCAGTCCTGGTGCAGCCTGTTAGTCGAAGCCCAAAAACCTTTCGTGACCATTGTCGAGTATAGCGATTCGCGCGTACTGGAATTCTCAAAATCCAGAGTCAAATGGGTCACCGACGAAAGCTGGCACCCCAACCAACAAGGCTAATGGCTGGACAATGGCAACTACCAACTTGGCATTCCCTTTAACGACAGCCGCGAATTAATCATGGACATACTCAAACACGGAGCCAAAGTGGAAGTTAAAACTTCTGAATTTTTACGTGAGGCAGTCATCCAGCAAATAGCGGTGTTGACATTATAAAGCTGTCTTTAGAAGTGTCTTGTTTAATTAAACCATTTCTCCGCAAAAAGGCTGGACGGTTGTGGATATAAAAAAAGACTGGAAGAAAGTTTTTCCTTTTGAGTAATGATATTTGATTATGCGATGTGGGTAATACTTTTCTGCCTATTTTATGCCTTGTGTTGGTCAGTATTATGGCAAGTTTGATACGGGTAATTTATTTAATTTGTTTCTAACGCACACGCTAATTCTTTTAAGCTATAATTAAATCTCACAATACTTATAATTTTAGGAGTTAGATATGAAATATAAAAATTTATCTGTCATTCTTGCTGTTGCAAGCCTTGGTTTTTCAGTCATTAATGGCGTTGCTCATGCTGAAAAAGTCGGCACCTTATCAACAGTTCCCGCAGTAGAGACTGCGACTGCAGCAGCTTCTAACGGCAACGAACTCGACATGTTTCGTTTCGCGCTGGAAATGGATAAAGAGAACTTCGTTAAAAAGTCGTTGGCGTTAGATCCGGCGCAAGAGCAGAAGTTTTTGAATGTATATTATGTTTTTAACGCTAAATTGAAGGGGTTAAATGACAAACGTTTAGCGATTATTGCGGACTATTTGAGTAACGTTGATAAATTGACAGACGCCAAGGCTGGCGAGCTTGCAAAACGTACGATTGAATTTCGCAAACAGCGCGTCGCACTTGACGCAAAATACTACGATGCATTAGCAAAAGCGACCTCGAAATCTATTGCAGCACGTGCTCTGCAAGTTGAAAGCTTTTTACAAGGTGTTGGCGATGTCGCTATAGGCTCTAAACTTCCTTTGATGCCAAAATAGTCGGTTTGGCAGGATGGAGAGAGGTAGCGAACTTCATCCTGCGCACTATACACAAAAGCCCTGTAAGCTTTAATCTTCTTATGGGGCTTTTTATACATATCGATGTGTTGGCTTTTTAGGTTATCAAAATCCTCTCTGACTTCCTTGTAAGGCAGTACGAAGAAAATAACCACCAGAATCAGCCTGGTTCCCATGCCGTAGTTTGGAGCGATAGGGTGAGGTTTATTTATTGCAAGTTACCTAAGATGTCAAACGTTGCCATGTTGCATAGGTTTGGAAGTGCTCGCCAAAAGCCCGTGTCGCACCGGGTTTTATTGCTGTAAAGGTTTATAAGAGCTTGGGGCCAAATCAAGCAATATTTGTTACGACGCAGTTTTGGATTCGGAACTTGCTCTACGCGACATGATCGTATCCGGACATTTTAGCCAACCGGCTTCCTTATTGAGGTATCCAGTAAGCCACCTGTCTGCACAGGCTCTGGTGATGATGAAACGACATAAATATTTATTTATCTCCGTTGCCAGGATTTTCAGTGGAGATGCTATGAAAAGCAAAAAATTGAATTTTTAATCCGGAGAAATCAATTGAAAATTAATAAGCAAAAAATTAAAAAACATTCCGCAGACTTCGCGCTGTTGTTATGCATCGTCGGTACACTTTCGGGGTGCTCTGCTCTCCAGAAGGGAAGTAATGATGCGAAGGCGTTATCGGTTGAGCCGGCACCTGACGCCGGTTTTATTGAGCAGCCTGATCAACAGGTTAAACCAAAGGATTTGCCGTTTCAGAAAGTCTGGATCAAGCCTGGTTTTGATAAGAGTGGCTACCGGGAATTGGTCGTTGCCCCCGTCAACACTGAGTATATGTTGAAAATGGATTGGCTTCATGGCATGAGTACGGCCAGTTGGATAGGTGATGTCAAAAAGGATATTGATGAGCTTGCCCGTTACTTCCATGATCAGGTCGTCAAGGATTTCAAAAACGATCCCAATCAACGTTTTCAAATCATTGACACCCTTGCACAACATCGGCAACCCGCGCTGCGACTGGAACTTGCCTTGATCGAAATAGACCCGTCGGCACCGGTATTACATACGCTTAGTTGGGCGGGTCCTCCAGGCACAGGAACCGCTGCCGGTATGATCAATCAGCGTAAAGCTGCCTTCGAAGGCCGTCTGCGGGATCTGCAAACCGGTGAAATCGTTGCGACTTTTGCTGACCGCGACATGGCGGATGCGGGGCCACTGGATTTGACTCGTCTGACTTGGTATGGCCCTGCCAAAGGTATCATGGATCAGTGGGCCAAGCAGTTTGTACAAATCGCTAACCGGAAACCGGGCGAGGTCATAACCGATCCTACCGCATTTACCTTGAAACCTTTCTAGTCCGCACACAACGTTAATATGCTGAAGTTTATCAAATGGTTATTGCTGGTATTGTTACTGACAGGCACCACTGGTTGGGCGGTGTTGGCGATTTATTTCGGTGATTCCCATAGCAGTCCCCTACAGACGGCGATAGCGGCGGCATTTGCTGTGTTTGGCCTGGTGACGGTGGTTGGTTTAGGCTTTGCACGTTGGCGCAAACGTTTGTTGGTCGCTTATTCAATGCTGTTTATTGGGGTTGTGAGCGTTTGGTGGTTTGCTGTGAGTCCTTCCAATGATCGGCAATGGCAACCTGATCTGGCCAAACTGCCTTACGCTACAATCGAGGGTGATTGGGTAACGCTGCATAATATTCGTAATGTTGATTATCGCAGCGAATTTGATTTTTCACCGGCTTATTACACCAAAACCTACGATTTAAAAAAGCTTGAAGGGGGCGATCTGTTTGCTGTTTATTGGATGGGGCCCGCCATTGCGCATACGATTGTCAGCTTTAATTTTGCTGATAAGGATTATCTGGCAGTTTCCATAGAAGCCCGTAAAGAGTTGAATGAAGGCTATTCCACGATCAAAGGCTTTTTTCGGCAGTACGAACTGATCTACATCGTGGCAGATGAGCGTGATGTCATTCGCTTACGCACCAATTACCGCAAAGATCCTCCGGAAGAGGTTTACCTCTACCGAATTCAAGGACGTAAAGACAATGCGCGTCGCCTGTTTCTGGAATATATCAGAAAGATCAATGAGCTGCACGATAAACCGGCATTTTATAACACCTTGCTGGACAATTGCACCACGGCCATCTGGTTTAATACGCGGATTAATCCACAACATTTGCCGTTTTCGTGGAAAATTTTGTTAAGTGGCTATGTGCCCGAGTACCTCTATCAATCCAAGGTATTGGCAAATGACATGCCATTTGATCAGTTGCAGCGTCAATCTCATATCAATCCGGTGGCTCAGGCCGCCGATCAGTTACCTGATTTTTCCCAGCGTATTCGGCAGGGTATTGATAAACCGTTGTTACAGTGATGGTTAATGGATGTTTAACAAAGTAGATCAATAGGTAGCTAATAAATCGTTGCCGATCCATGATTCACATTGATTCGGTAACACCAATCTGGATATATCCAAACCCCATGGCTACTATTCGTTGCTGTTTAAAATGCTTGATTAAGTGTTCCTTGTCTTAAAGATCAGTGAGTTTTTGCACAAAACATTTCTTAATGTTGGCAAATCTGAAAAGGCGTTTGATAGGGCTGTATTTATGATTGCTGCACTCTAAAATTGACAGGCATTTTTGAATAACAACGACAATAGATTGACTTCTTAAGGAGTAGTCGTAGAAAATAGCCTGTTTAGATTTATATAACCCTTTAAATTGCGTATGGATAACAAGGTTTCTTCTCAAGACAGTTTGGTTTCTGTTCGTAATTTATCATTTTCTCGTGGGAACAAGAAAATATTTGACGATATTTCGCTGGATTTTCAGCGCGGTAAAATCACGGCTATTATGGGGCCTAGCGGCACGGGAAAAACCACTTTATTAAAACTTATCGGCGGGCAGTTGTTTCCTGAACAAGGTTCAATTACCGTAGATGGTCAAAATGTCCATCAGTTACGTCGAACCGAGTTGTACAATTTGCGTAAACGCTTGGGTATGTTGTTTCAAAGCGGCGCTTTATTAACGGACATGAATGTGTTTGATAATGTGGCTTTTCCGTTACGTGAACATACGCATCTTCCTGAATCCATGATTCGTACACTGGTGTTAATGAAGTTGCAGGCGGTAGGTTTAAGAGGCGCTCGTGATTTGATGCCCAACGAACTTTCCGGCGGCATGGCTCGGCGGGTTGCCTTGGCGAGAGCAATTGCCCTGGATCCTATGATGATTCTGTACGATGAACCGTTTACCGGACAAGACCCTATTTCGATGGGGGTGTTGGTGCATCTGATCAAGTCGTTAAACAATATTTTGGGTTTGACCAGTATTATTGTCTCTCATGATGTGCATGATACCGCAGCAATTGCTGATTATATTTATGTGTTATCAGGCGGCAAAATTGTGGGTCAGGGTACGCCCCAGGAAATTCAGCAATCCGACTCTGAATGGGTGCAACAATTTATGACCGGGGCAGCGGATGGCCCTGTACATTTTCACTACCCGGCAAAAGATTATGTTGATGATTTGATGTCATCCGGAAAACGTTATTAATGATTAATTAAGTTAATGCAACCCTGTACTTTCTGGTTTGGGCCTTATATCAGCTGATTTTAAGATCGCCAAGACACCACAAACTCAACGCTGAC
>JBAXUR010000106.1:0-10860 GCA_037129595.1 Methylococcaceae bacterium
CCTCTGTAAGCACAGAATTACAAGATGCCAATTGCTCAAGTACGATATCCTCAACCTCTAGTCCACAGCGACGGATACATTTAATAATATTCTGCGAGGCGCTAACGCTACCCGTAACCATGTGTACTTTGGCTTCCAAACGAATGCCTGACATCCCTATTGGTTCTTTAATACCGTCTTGAAGATCAATAACAAACTCCTGCGGCAAAATATGTAAAATTTTCTGGTCGGCAGGAATAGCAACGGCACGCGCAGAATCAATCACTCTATCAATATCGTATTGCGTGACTTCTTTATCCTTAATTGCCACAATGCCATGAGAGTTAAGGCTTCTGATATGACTCCCCGCAATACCGGCAAACACCGACTTGATCTGGCATCCTGCCATCAGTTCGGCTTCTTCAATGGCTTTCTGTATGGAATGAACCGTTGACTCCAAGTTAACTACAACGCCTTTTTTAAGTCCACGCGATGGCGTAGTGCCTATGCCTATTATTTCTATATTGCCATCACTGGTGAGCTCACCAACAATAGCCGCGACTTTTGATGTTCCAATGTCCAAACCGACTATTAAATTACGCTCTGTTTTTTTTGCCATTTTATCTACTCTATTTCGCTTTTTCGGATGCGGGTTTATTCATTATCGGGGTTGTAATGGCATGCCAATCAATCTCAGGGGTTCCCTGCCTCCATGAGACGGCATAACCATTGGGATATCTCAAATCAACGACTGCTATTTGCTCAACCTGCTCTTGTTTTAATACGGTTAACGTTTTTAAAAAACGTTGTAATTTTTTTAATTGTTCATTCCGTCCCAGCAATATTTCCAGACCCGTTGCCGACTTGATTTTCCATGCCCACCGATCATTAACACTAAACTCCGCCAATTCCATGGACTGATCTGCCAGGGCTGTTTTAATGCCCTTCATTATTTCCAGTGTCCTGACTTCCTGGGACTCAGGCCCCATCAATACGGTCATATTCTGAAACTGGTCTGTGTTCTTGGGTGTAAATATCACACCCTGTTCAGTAATCAGACTGTTTTTTCCCCAGCGTGCGTAGGGCTTTCTCTCGCTTACCTTTATGTCAATCGCATCAGGCCAAATACGCTTAACCGTCACGGTATCTACCCAAGGCAATGAGGCAACCGCAACATGTATTGCCTGCATGTCCACATCAAAAAAACCGGTTAATACCAATGGCTGTAATACAGTCTGTAACTCGTTTTTACTAAGGTATTGAAAAACACCTTCCGTTCTCACGTACTTAAGGGGCATAGAAACGCTTTTAATAGGTAACAATTTGATGTGCCACTTCGTTACCGCTTCATACCCGACTATTCCAACCAGACCCAATAACAGTAATCCGATCACCCCGATTTTAACGCTTATATTGCTCATTACCCTAGACTGGTTTCCAGCACTTGCCAGACCAACTCTTCAAAATCAATACCTGCCTGTTTAGCCGCCATAGGCACCAAGCTATGATCTGTCATGCCAGGTACGGTATTAATTTCAATCAGTTGATACTGTCCGAAATCGTCAATAAAAACATCGACTCTTGCCCATCCCTTTGCGCCCACTACTTTACTCGCGGTTACCGCCAGGTTTCTCAAAAGCAACTCTTGCTCTTGATCCAAGCCACAAGGACAGTGATATTGGGTGGTCGTCGCATTATATTTTGCCTCGTAATCATAAAAAGTATGAGGCGATTCCAAACGAATAACCGGCAAAGCTTCGTCATTTAATACAGCAACCGTATATTCCTTACCGGTAACCCAGCTTTCAGCATAGACATCGCATCGATATTCCAATGCTACTTGCAGGGCTTTGCACAACTCGTCTCGTGTGTTGGCCTTGCTCATGCCTATACTGGAACCCTCTTGGGCGGGCTTGACAATAACCGGAAATCCCAGCTTCTCAATACAGGCCTCCAGATCATTTTCATCCTGCAATAAACACCACTTGGGCGTTACCAGTCCGTACCCTTGCCAACATAATTTGGTTCTGAGCTTGTCCATTGTTAGTGCAGAAGCCATCACGCCGCTGCCGGTATAAGGAATACCCATTACCTGCAGAACCCCCTGAAGCACTCCGTCTTCACCACCGCGTCCATGAATGATATTAAATACCCGATCCACTTTAATTCCGGCCAAGGCATCGATAGGGCTATCAGTTACATCAATAGCAACAGCATCAACACCTTTACGTTTTAAGGCGTCATAAACGGCTTTACCACTTCTTAGCGAAACCGCTCTTTCTGCAGCCGACCCACCCATTAATACGGCAACACGCCCAAATTTTTCCGGATTAGACGTGTCAGTTCGCATTATTTCAACTTCACCTACCATACAAACCTCAGTCAGCAACTCCACGCTTTGATGCTCCTTTACTTTGTCTTGAACAAAGTAAATTAAGTCTTCTATATCAGCTGCGGAGGCATTACCCGTATTTACAATAAAATTGGCGTGTTTTTCCGATACCTTGGCACCACCAATCGCAACCCCTTTCAATCCTGTCAGTTCTATCAATCTTGCCGCGTAATCACCGTCCGGATTTCTAAATACCGATCCGCAACTCGGTTGGTTAGTTGGCTGTGTTTTTGCCCTCGCCTCCAAAAAACCTTTTATTTTTTGCTGACTGGCCACAATATCACCTTGCGGTAATGCTAACCGGCAACTCAGAAACCATTCGTTTTCAATCCCTTTTACAGAACGGTAACCCACTTTAAAGTCATCGGGATATCGAAGCGCTATGTTGCCAGACTGATCAATCACTTCTACCTGTTTAACAATACCCCAAGTCACTCCGCCGAAGGCACCCGCGTTCATTTTTAAAGCGCCCCCCATAGTTCCAGGTATACCGGCCAGAAACTCGGCCCCCATTAAGCCTTGTTCGGCACAAAAACGGGCCACATGCGCACAAGGAACACCTACTTCAACATAAACCGAGCCATCATCAGCACGCTTCATTTCTTTCAAGCGTCCTTTGGTATTAATAACCGTCCCGCGGATACCGCCATCCCTGACTAATAAATTACTGCCTAAGCCCATCCAAAAAACCGGTTCGGAGTCTGGTAACATCGTTAAAAACTCACACAAATCCTGCTTATCAAACGGAATATAAAGCCGATCCGCAGGCCCGCCTACGCGCCAACTGGTATATTTAGCCAGTTTTTCATTACTTAATAATCGTCCTTTCATATCGAACCGGTCAGTGATGACAACGTCCGGCACTCAAGTGCTTCTGTTAGCAATTCTGGTAATTGAGTAGCAATCTGCCCAACATTACCGGCACCCATCGTTAAAATCACATCATCCGGTCTGACGATACCCGCCAAAATTTTTGGCAATTCTTGCCAGTCATCAACAAATACAGGATCAACTTGTGCACGAATACGAATTGCACGACTTAATGCCCTACCGTCTGCACCTGCAATTTCTGTTTCGCCTGCGGAATAAACATCCATCAGAATCAGCACATCGACAGTCGATAATACCTGTACAAAATCTTCAAATAAATCGCGAGTTCGCGTATACCGATGCGGCTGAAAAATAATCACTGAGCGTCTGTCCGGCCAAGCTTGTCGCAAGGCTTCCAAGGTTGCAGAAATTTCTCGAGGATGATGTCCGTAATCATCAACCAGGGTTAACTTGCCGCCATCAATGGCCAAGTCTCCCTGAACTTGAAAACGCCTGCCAACCCCCTTAAATGCGCCCAGACTTTTAACGATAGCTTCATCAGCAACAGCCAGTCGGGTTGCCACGGCAATAGCCGCTAAGGAATTAAGCATGTTATGCCAACCCGGCATATTTAAGGTCACCTGCAACAGAGGATAATCCCCTCGACGAATAACACTAAACGTTGTCAGCATACCGTCCTGTTTAATATCTACCGCACGAATATCCGCGTCTTCATGAACGCCATAAGTAATGACCGGCTTGGATAGCTGCGGCAAAATTTCTCTTACGCCTTCGTCATCCAGACACATCACCGCCAAACCATAAAAAGGCAAATGATGTAAAAACTCTACAAACGTATCTTTTAAACGTTGATAACTGTTCTGGTAAGTTTCCATGTGGTCTTGATCTATATTGGTGACCACTGCCATCATGGGCTGGAGGTATAAAAATGACGCATCACTTTCATCCGCTTCAGCAACCAAATAATTCCCCAAACCCAGCTTGGCATTACTGCCTGCACTATTTAAACGCCCGCCAATAACAAACGTAGGATCCAATCCGCCTTCCGCCAAAATACTGGCAGTTAAACTGGTTGTGGTAGTTTTTCCATGCGTACCAGCGACGGCAATACCAAATCGAAAACGCATTAACTCAGCCAGCATTTCGGCACGCGGAATAACCGGAGTTCTATTAAGATAGGCTTGGTCAATTTCTTCATTACTACGGTCTATGGCCGTTGACGCAACCACCACATCCGCTTTCGTAACATTTTCCCGCTTATGTCCAATAGTAATCGTCACACCCAAATCTGCGAGTCTTTGCGTTACTGCACTTTCTTTTATATCCGAACCCGACACTTTATAACCCAGGTTAGACAAGACCTCAGCGATACCGCTCATGCCTGTGCCGCCTACACCCACAAAATGGATGCGCTCGATATTGCCAAAGGTAGATGCGGCGTGCGTACTGGCCGGAATTTTCATAGTCCAGCCTCAGCGCTGCAATAACCTGCGACAACAGCGGCTGCATCCAAACGCGCACATTGTTTGGATGCAGCGCTCATTGCAGGCAATTTTTTAATTGCCTCTGTTATCTGTTCGGCCAGTGTTACCGGATTCAAATCTTTTTGCCTCAATAGTAGTCCTGCGCCAGCATCCGTTAAATAACGGGCATTGGCCGTTTGATGATCATCAATAGCGCCCGGTAACGGTATAAAAATAGCCGGAATACCCATTGCCGAAACTTCACTGACCGTCATGGCTCCTGCCCTGCAAATCACCAAATCAGCCCATTGATAAGCCGCTACCATGTCCTCAATAAAGGCACTGGTTTCTGCTTTAATACTTAAATCCTGATAACGGCTTTCAACTTGCGACAACATAGCTGCGCCGGTTTGATGCTTTATTTGCACGGTTTGTGTTTGCAAACCGGCGCTTAGAAATTCTGCAATCGCCTCAGGCACTGTTTCATTCAATATTTGGGCACCCTGACTGCCACCAAAAACAAATATCCTGACGTCCTTTTCTGACCGCTGACGGTCATTTTTCAAGACGGTCAGAAACTGTTTTCTCAAAGGATTGCCTGTACATTTTGCTTTGGTTTTTGCATTAAAACTGCCAGGAAATGCCTCTAATACTTGGTTAGCCAAGCGAGCAAGCAAACGATTAGTGGTGCCTGGAATCCGGTTTTGCTCATGGATCACCAAAGGCAATCCCAACAGTTTTGCCATCAACCCACCGGGACCTGCAACAAATCCACCCATACCCAGCACCACATCCGGTTTACGTTTTCGCAATATTGTCATGGCCTGTACACCGGCTTTTAACAACATAAACACCGCCGTTATTTTTGCCGTTAAACCTTTACCTCGAACACCGGCGACGGATAACCAGTCGATTTCAATACCGCTGGCTGGAATCACCCGACTTTCCAAGCCCTTCTGCGTGCCCAACCAACTCACCTGCCAGCCTTGCTCTTTTAACAATTCTGCGACAGCCAGTGCCGGAAAAACATGCCCGCCGGTTCCACCGGCCATGATCACTATACGCTTGCCCATTTCGACCTTTCTTTTGGCGTGTTGGCATTGATCTCTGCCACTTCGCTTTGCACACGGAATAACAACGCAACGGCGCAACACATAATCATCATACTGCCGCCGCCATAACTCATTAATGGCAAAGTCAGTCCTTTGGTTGGCAAAATGCCCATATTAACGCCCATATTGACGAATGCCTGAAACCCAAACCAGATACCCAAGCCATAAGCAATAAAGGCAGAAAACCGTTCCCCTGCTTGTTCTGCTGCCACGCCTATCTCAAACGTGCGCCAGACCAACAAGGAAAATAAACCGATAACAGTCAGTACGCCCAGCAAACCCAGCTCTTCACCGATGACTGAAAATAAAAAATCGGTATGCGCCTCAGGCAAATAAAACAGTTTTTGTATGCCGCTTCCCAAGCCCACACCCAGCCACTCGCCACGTCCAAATGAGATAAGCGCATGCACCAATTGATAACCGGTATCTTTGGCATCCGCCCAAGGATTCATGAAACTGGTCACGCGTTTCATACGATACGGTTCAAAATAAACCAACAACCCTGCCAGTAAGCCCACAAAGGACAGCAGCATAATGAATTGCGACAGTCGAGCTCCCGCTAAAAACATAATGCCCATAGCAATAATTAATATCACCACGGCGGAACCAAAATCAGGCTCCATTAACAACAACACGCTAGCCACTGAAAACAAAATTAACGGTTTAATCAAGCCAAAAGCGGATTCCCGTATTGATTGCTGATGTCGGGTTACATACCCTGCCATATAAATAACCGAGAAATACTTAACGACTTCTGAAACTTGTATCCTCAAACCGCCTAGAGACAACCAGCGTGTACTGCCGTTAACCTTTACCCCAAGACCGGGTATCAGGACAATCACCAGTAATAATAAACCGACTATAAACAACGACTGCCCGGATTTTTCCCAAACACGGATAGGGGTAAAAGCAACGCACGCCCCTAAAAACAGTCCAAGACCTATATGCAGCGACTGTCTGACCGGATAATAAAAACTGCTGCCGGTCATTTTTACGCCCAAATGCAATGATGATGACGCCACCATGATATAACCAATGAGCAACAGACTCATCGTCACCACAAGCAACAAAGGGTCAAAATGAAACCGCCCGATGCGTGATGGTTTCGCGCGTTTATTCATGCCAGCAAGCCCAATACGGCTTTGGAAAATTGATCACCTCTATCTTGATAATTTTTATATTGATCAAGACTGGCACAAGCTGGCGACAACAACACACTGTCACCGGCCGTCGCAAGACTGGCGGAAATTTTTACAGCTTGCGCCATGTTTTCAGCCGCATAAACGGGTACACAATCATTTAAAGCCTGTTTTATTAAGTCCGCATCCTTGCCCATTAAAACGACACTTTTTGCTTTTTCTTTTATAGCCGGCATCAATTCGTTCATATCTGCACCCTTGGCATCACCGCCAGCAATCAGAATTACTTTGCGCTCATAACCTTCCAATGCTGCAACGCAGGCACCAATATTGGTTGCCTTTGAATCGTTTACCCAAGTGACGCCGCGTATTTCTGCAACACGTTGCATGCGGTGATCCAAGCCTTTAAATATTTTCAACGCATTACACATCGCCTGTTCATCCAATCCTACAGATGCTCCTAAGGCCAAAGCTGCCAATGCATTGGCGGCATTATGCCGACCTTCAAGCGGTAATTGAGCCAGTGGCATCAAGCACTGTTTATTGTGCATCAGATACTCGACATCATCCTGGCGGGCAATGTAAAAATCAGCGTCTTTTTTTATTGAAAACGTAAACAGTCGTCTACCGGCTTCCCGCATCGCATCAACAACAGGGTCATCAACATTAATGACCATGACGCCGTCACCTTTAAAAATGCTTTGTTTTTCGTGCGCGTAATCGGCTATATCGTTATGCCGGTCAAGATGATCGGCTGAGACATTAAGCACTGTTGCTGCAGCAGCGTTTAATGCCGTGGTTCGTTCGAGCTGAAAGCTTGAAAGTTCCAATACAAACAAGTCTGCCTCCTGCTCAAGTAATTCCAGAGCCGGAATACCCAAATTGCCACCTACGCCCACTTTTTTTCCAGCGCACTTGGCCATTTCCCCGACCATGGTTGTAACCGTACTTTTACCGTTTGACCCGGTAATGGCAATAATCGGTACGTTAACCGAACAGGCAAACAAATCAATATCGCTGATTATCTTTGAGCCATTGGCGACGGCTTTGACAATCGATTTTTCAGTTAGCGCAACCCCTGGACTGACCACCAAATGTGTTGCGACCTTAAAAGCCGCCTCATCAAAACCACCGGTAAAAACGGGGGTATCAGGCATCACTTCAAAAAAGGCATCTATCAACGGAGGCTTGGCGCGACTATCGGTAATGGCAAAGTTAAATCCCAGTTTTTGTAAATAATGAGCAACCGAAATACCCGTATTTCCAAGACCCACCACCACAACTTTGGCGCTTTGTGGCTCCAGTGCAAAGTTCTTTTTTAACGCGTTTAAAATCGCTAAGCTATCCATTTTTATCTCAATTTTAAAGTTGCCAATCCGATCAGCACCAAAATAACGGTGATAATCCAGAAGCGCACAATAACCCTGGGTTCCGGCCATCCTTTCAATTCAAAATGATGGTGTATCGGTGCCATCCGAAACACCCGCTTTCCAGTCAATTTGAAAGAGGCAACCTGAATAATCACGGATAAGGTTTCCATGACGAAAACGCCCCCCATAATCATCAATACAATTTCTTGCCTGACCAACACCGCCAACACGCCTAAAGCGGCACCCAACGCCAATGCGCCAACATCCCCCATAAACACCATCGCGGGATAAGCGTTAAACCATAAAAAACCTAAACCGGCACCCACTAAAGCGGCACAAAAAACAATCAGTTCACCGGCGTTAGGCAGATACGGAATAGCCAAATAACTTGAAAAAGCGACATGCCCGGATAAATAAGCAAAAACACCCAAACCGGAGGCAACCATCACTGTAGGCATAATGGCCAAGCCATCCAGACCATCGGTCAAGTTGACCGCGTTACTGGTTCCAACAATAACAAAATAGGTCAGTACGATATACATCCAACCCATATCCAGCATAAAGTCCTTAAAAAAAGGGACTATGAATTGGGTTTCCGCCGGTAAAATTGCTGTTTTATACAAAAAGATCGCAGCCGTTAAGCCTATGACTGATTGCGCCAAATACTTGGCTTTAGCCGATAAACCATCACTATTGCGCTTGACAACTTTTCTGTAATCATCAATAAAGCCGATGACGCCATAGCCCATGGTTACCAACAAGATGACCCATATATACCGATTACCCAAATCCGCCCACAGCAACGTACTAATAGCAATGGCAACCAGTATTAACGTTCCACCCATCGTGGGCGTTCCTGATTTTTCGTAATGTGATTGCGGCCCTAGTTCACGGATACTTTGCCCGATTTTTTTAGCGCTTAATTTTCTAATCATTACCGGCCCGATAACAAAAGAAATCAACAATGCGGTTAATGCACCCAAAATGGCGCGAAAGGTCAGGTAATGAAATACCCTGAAACCGCCATCAAAGGTCATTAAATAATCTGCAAAATAAAGTAACATCGTTTAATTCCTGAAATTTTCAACTAAAGCTGCTGCTACATTTTCCATGTGCTGCGCTCGTGAGCCTTTAATCAAAATAGTTTCATCGCCTTTTAATTCTTGTTTTAACACGTCAATCAAATCTTGTTGTTTTTCAAAAAAAGTAGCTCCTTTACCAAAAGCTTCCACCGTATTCTTGCTATCCTCGCCAACCGCCAATAACCTTACAACGCCGCTTGCTTTAATACACGCGCCCATGTCTTCGTGCATTTTTGGGCTATCCGGACCCAACTCACCGAAGGCACCTAATACCAACCAAGGCTTTCCTGTAAACTTAGCCAATACATCAAGACCGGCTTTTAAAGAATCTGAATTAGCGTTATAGGTATCATCAATAATAATATTGCCCAACCGACCCACCAAAGGCTGCAACCTGCCGGTTACCGGCTTTACACTTTCCAGTCCTTGTTTAATCTGTTCCAGGCTTACTCCCAACGCCAAGCTTGCCGCAGTGGCTGCCAAGGCATTAACCACATTATGCTGACCTGCCAGTTTTAAAATAATATCAATCGTGCCCAGTGCGGTAATCAGTTTAAAGGTGGTCACAAATGCGTTATCACGAATTTCTGTTTTAATCGCTGTAGCCGTTACATCAGCACTGTCACTCAAACCAAATGACATTACACGTCTATTGGCTGCGAGTGCTTGCCAATAGTCAAAATAGTCGTCAGCCTGATTAATAATGGCAACTCCGTCTTTTTTAAGCGTCTCGATGATCTCACCTTTCGCTTTGGCAACACCCTCAAGACTGCCGAAACCTTCTATATGTGCCGCGCCTGCATTGGTAATAATGACCACATCAGCCTGTGCATAAGTACTCGTGTAGGCAATTTCTCTCGCATGATTTGCACCCATCTCAATGACTGCATAGCGATGCTGCTCATTCAAGCGCAATAACGTCAAAGGCACGCCAATGTCATTATTCAGGTTACCCTGAGTAAACAGAACCGGTGCATTAACAGCCAGTATGGCCGCAACCATTTCCTTAACGGTTGTCTTACCGTTACTGCCCGTAATACCGACTACCGATAGTGTCTCATTTTCACGCGATGACAGTGATTGCCGCCATGCTCCAGCCAGTTTAGCCAAGGCTAACCGGGTATCATCAACTACAATATGTGCGACACTTGGCTTAACACCGTTATGCACAATAGCCGCTGTTGCTCCGGCTTTTTCTGCTTTATCAACAAACTCATTGCCATCAAAGTTGTGTCCTTTAATGGCAATATAAAGTTGCCCCGGCTTAATAACCCGCGTGTCTATACTGACAGCATAAATTGCAACATCTTCCCCGATGAGTTTCCCTTGCACCGCTTTTGCACAGTCACTCAGCATCATTTTCATTTCTATACAGCTCTCATTTTTAATGCGTTAATCACAACCTGACTATCACTGAATGCTGTTTGCACGCCATTGATTTCCTGATAATGCTCATGGCCTTTACCTGCAATCACAATACAATCCTTTTCAG
>JBAXUR010000107.1:0-10798 GCA_037129595.1 Methylococcaceae bacterium
AATACCAGTATAATTCGCGGTCTATGCGTGGGTTTTTAATGTCAGGTAATGAATACAGCGACAATAACCGCTCCCAAACGGTATCTTTGTGCGTGGATGCTGTTTTGAATTTATGTGTATGCAGGGTACGATAAGGATGGTACACATAACTGTCATTACGGGTCGATTTGACAGGCGCTTGATCGTTAATGGTTAAAGGTTCTTTGGGCGTATCCGAGCAACCTGTAACAATTAAGGATATTGAAATTAATAAAAAATTAATCGACCTGTTAAAATTAACACGTGTCATCTTTTTAGGCCTAAGTGTATGTTATTATTTTGGCCGGATTATACCATTTTTTTTGATGAAAATCATCAGTGTGATGTTGTATTGAGTGTGATTAATGAAACGAAATTTCTTGTTTGCCTGGTACCAAACCCCACGGGGGAAGCTGTTAAAAGAACTTGAAGCCGACTATTTAAAACGGTCGATTACTGTTAGTTGTCAGCAAATTATATTACAAATCGGTGGCTTGGACTGGGAGGGTGAATTTATTGACTGCACTTTATACAAAAATTATACCGTGCTTGATGCCAAAGGACTGGGTTGTGCCGATGCCAGAAAAATTCGGGCCAAGGCCTATAGTTTGCCCTTGCAAAGCGACAGTGTCGATATGATTATCATACCGCACTTATTGGAGTTTGATGCGCAACGGTTTCAAACGATGAGAGAAGTCGAGCGTGTTTTAAAGCCCGAAGGACTGTTGGTGGTATTAAACTTTAATCCTTGGAGCTTATGGGTCAGGTATCAGTTCTTATGGGATAAAAAAATGGCTGATTCTTGGGGGGGGCACTTTATTTCCAGATCAAGAATCCTGGACTGGTTGAAATTATTAAATTTTGAAGTGACGGTATCATCGGAGTTTAATTTAGATTCTGTCAGCTCTAAACAGGGGAAATTAATAGCCGATAGTCACTCATTTTTTTCTACCGCTTATGCCATTAAGGCGATAAAACGACGCTACAATATAATTCCGTTAACACCTGTTAAAAACGGCAGTACCCGTTTAGCTTTGATCAATTCACTAACACCTTCAGCCCGGATAAAAAAACATGAGTGATGCAGTAATTATTTATACCGATGGCGCTTGTCGTGGAAATCCAGGGCCCGGTGGCTGGGGTGCTTTGCTTAACTATAAAGGTAAAATAAAAGAACTTTATGGTGCAGAAAAGCTGACAACCAATAATCGCATGGAACTGATGGCCGCCATACAAGCGTTGGAATTATTAACAAGACCTTGTTCGGTACAACTTAACAGCGACTCAATTTATGTACTTAAAGGCATCACCGATTGGATGCCTAACTGGAAAAAAAGAGGCTGGAAAACAGCCTCTAAATCGCCGGTTAAAAATGAAGATTTGTGGCGTAGACTGGATGTTGCCATCGCTAAACACACGATCGAATGGAAGTGGGTAAAAGGGCATTCCGGCGATATAGGCAATGACAAAGCCGATGCGTTGGCTAATCTGGGTATCGATTCATTGTAATCAGGATCAAGGTCAAAAATATTTTCTACTGTCATTTTTGCCCCCTTGTCCCCTGCCCTATTTCTTGACCAAAAGATTTTTTAAGTCTGCAAAAGGATTATGGGTTGAAGCGGGTACGCTGGATTTATTGGATTGCAGGCTGCCAAAGCGGGTTTCTTCGTAGCGTGAATGTTCATTATCGTGACAATAAAGACATAATAATTCCCAATTACTGCCATCGGAAGGATTGTCATCGTGGTTGTGATTTTTATGATGAACGGTTAATTCAGTCAGATTGGTATGGGTAAATTCACGGGTACAACGACCACAGATCCACGGATAGAGTTTGAGTGCCTGACCACGATAAGATTGCTCCCTGATTTCCTGATTACGTCGGGCATCGGTAACAATTTGATTAAGTTTATCTTTATCAGGTTGGGTTTTTTTTATAGTCATTGTAATGTCTTAGTCTGTTAATAAGTTGTAGTGAATGTTAAATTCCAAGTCAGGGTTTTGAATGATTTTGGGATTCACCAGTGCAGATACAACCTGTTTTATTGATATCATTCAATTATTTTTACTAGCCAACCGTCACTGCCTTTACATTGATTGGGGCCATCGGCAGCAATATTAATTCTGGCAAAGTCGCCTTTTAACGTGTCAGGCAATGTACCTGTCACCAGAAAACTCTGGTTTTTAGGGGTAATAGTGACCTCTAGCGGCTGATTTTTTACCGTAACGATAATGCTATCGGGGTTAGTGTTAGCAGATGCCGTAAAAGAAAAGGCCGACTTTGCTGAAACCTCGGCGTTATTGACGGGGCTAAATTCACTAAATTTAGGTTTATCACAGGCTTTTTTGCTACTGCTGCTACTGCCATAAGCCCAGACGTTACTGGTAACCACCATGAGCGTTAATACACATGCTATTTTATATACTTTCATTGTTAAATCTCTATTGTTGTTTTTGCTTAACTTACCATTAATAAAAGGTAAGTACACAAAAATTTTAAAAGATTGACTAAGAGCGTCATCGGCAAGTTAAAAAGGATACTTTTAGTTTGGGTAATGCACTGGTTAAATCAAAACATCTCAAATTGTCACAAGTCATGCAACCAGTCCGGACTTGCTGTTTTTGGATTTAAAGTTATCGCCATAGAAACGTGTTGTAGTGCATTTGCTTGTTGCAGCCAAATATTAAGGTCAGGATTTTTTAATAATTGTCCTGCAAACTGACAAGCCTGATCCAGATTATTTTTTGCAGGCGCACTTAAACCCTCACCCAGTTCAAGTTTTTCGGCTTTGATGCTCAGTAGAAAACACGGTGGCGGCATTTGTTTTTTTATCGATTGATAGACATCCAAAACTGCCGCAGGACTCATCGTGTGCGTCGTATAACTGTCGTCTCTGGCAGGCTCAAGTTGCACGAAATCAATCGCGCCAATACAGGAAACCGAGGCATCAACAAATAATACCAAGGATCGGCTTTCCAAATCCAGCGCGTGTTCGATTTGCAACTGAAAGTCACTGAGTATTTCAATATCTTTCAAATTACAGTGGCTTTCAACGTATTCCAGTAATAAGGGCCCCAGTGCATCATCGCCACGACTCAAATTGCCATAACCAAACAACAGGACCGGTTTAATCATGGTCGGCTCGTTCAATTTCACCGCTACTGTGTTTAACCAGTTTATCGATTAGCTTGCCTTCGGCATCAATCAATTCCAACTGCAACGGCATTTTTCCCATGGCGTGGGTTGCACAAGACAAACACGGATCATAAGCACGAATTGCCACTTCCAGATTATTTAATAGCGGCTCGGTCAACTCCCGACCTGACAAATATTCTGCCGCCACTTGCCGAACGGATTCATTCATCGCCATGTTGTTGCTGGTGGTTGAAACGATTAAATTGGCCTTGGTAACGATGTCATTTTCATCGACTTGATAATGATGAAATAGCGTGCCGCGCGGTGCTTCAATAACACCCACACCTTCATAACGTTTTTCGCCTTGTGCCACTAAATCATGACCCATAATGTCTGGATCATGGAGTAGTGTTTTAATGCTTTCGGCGCAATGCAGGGTTTCAATCAAACGCGCCCAATGAAACGCAAGTGTGCTATGAACCATTGCTTCGTTGCTGTGTGCTTTAAATTCTACCCTGGCGGCTTCCGCTAACGGCGTGTTAATGGAATCACAGTTATTAACGCGAGCCAATGGCCCCACTCGATACCAACCGTTTTCCTTGCCCATCGATAACAAATAAGGAAATTTCATGTAAGTCCATGAGCGCACTTCTTCATGGATATAGTCATTATATTTACAATAATCGACATGATCCATAATCGTTTCGCCGCTGGCATTTTTCGCACGAATGCCGCCATGATAAAGCTCCAAGGCACCATCGGGCTTGGTTAAGCCCAGATAATTAGAGCGTATGGTGGCAAAATCATCGTAATAAGGCAAATTGGAACAATGCACTTTTTTAATCAGCGCAACGGAAGCGGCCGACCACTCGATCATTTGATCAATATCTTCCAGCAAATAATCACGCTCTGCTTTGCTTAATGATTTATTCATACCGCCAGGAATTGCACACGTACCGTGAACCCGTTTGCCGGATACCATGCGTATCACTTCCTGTCCATATTTACGCATCTTTACGCCTTGTACACCCAAGTCGGGATAGGCACCCAGCACGGCAACAATAGAACGTTTGCTAATATCGCTTTCAAAACCAAACAATAAATCCGGGCTGGATAAATGAAAAAAATGCAGTGCGTGGGATTGAAACACTTGCCCAAAATGCAGCAAGCGCCTCAACTTATCAGCGGATACAGGAAGATTTTCCGGGTCAATACCGACCAGTTGATCTATAGCTTTAGCGGCAGCTAAATGATGACTTACCGGACAAATACCGCATAAACGCTGAACCAAAACCGGCAATTCCCAATAAGGGCGTCCTTGTATAAAGCGCTCAAAGCCCCTAAACTCAACAATATGCAATCGGGCTTGCTGGACTTTATTATCGGCATCCAGTAACAAAGTGACCTTGCCGTGTCCTTCGACCCGCGAGACCGGGTCAACAACGATGCGCTTCAAATTTTCTGTATTTTTGGCTGTTTCTAAATGTTGGTACATAATAATTCTCTAAAGTTGGTTGGAACAACAAGACTGCCCTGCTTGTATCGGCGGACAAGCGACGGTTCCATAAGAACAAAAAACACAACAATCACCCGGCTTAGGCTTTAATAAAACCTGACAATGGGTGCATGGGTAAAAATACAGACAAGCATCCGTTGGCATGGACTCTTGTTTTTTAAAGCCACATTCAGGGCACTGAATTACTGATTCCAAGATTAATTCTGTCATAGTCTGTTGGGTCAAATTGCACTGATATATTGTTTTTACTGTTTCTTTGGAAAGCTGTGCAATAATTAATTAGTGGCTTAACAACACCGAATTGCGCTATTTGCTCAAAGTTCCAGCTTGGTCTAATCGCCTGAAACTACTCAAAAATCTAAATCCTATGCTTCCAATACTCGGGGTCGCGGTGAAGGTGCATGACAGCAATAATATAGATGAGACCTTGATCTTCAGCATATAAAATACCGTACGGAAATCTTTTTACCAACGCTCTTCTAATGTCACCTTCAATGATCAACCATGCTTTTGGAAAATCAATAACCCTGCCGATGGCAGAGATAATCTCCAGCGAAAAATCGTAACCCAATCCATTTTCTATTGCTTCGTAATAATCAATGGCTGCATTTAATTCCAGCTCCGCATCAGGATGAAACAAAACATTCATTGCTGGAATCTGGCCGCTATTTTTTTAAACACCTCATTCGCGGGTTGTGCTGTTACCTCGCCCGCTCTTAATTGTTGAAGGCGTTCTTGCGCAACTGCGATCCATTTCTTATCAATAGCGGGTTCAGGTGTGTTTAAACTTCTAAGCAAAGAGTCCACAAGCAAAGCCCGTTCTTCCACAGGCAAGGAAACAGCTTCAGCAATCAGTTCTTTTGTTTTCATATTTTCCTTTCAATTCAAAAGCTCATGTAAAGTGGCTATGCGCTTTTTTTGCTGCTTTGTAATTTTAATCATAATGCACCAACTCATAAGGCAACGAAGGCTCGCGTCCTTCAATTAAATCGGTCAAAAACTTCCAGAATACATCTGCCGACGGTGGGCAACCGGGTAAAAAATAATCAATTTTCACGACTTCATGAATCGGACGCACTTTATCCAACAATAAGGGCAGTTCCGGATCGCTGGGTATTTGCGCATTCTCAACACCAATGCCATCCAAATACGCTTCATTCAGGCATTCTTCCAGAGGGATAAAATTACGCATGGCCGGTAAACCGCCGTTAATTGCGCACGCACCGACCGCCACCAGAATTTTGCAGTTTTTTCTAAACTCACGCAATACATGCACGTTTTCTGAATTACACACGCCCCCTTCAATCAACCCGATGTCGCAGTTTGTGCAGTGTTCTATATCGGTAATGGGTGAACGGTCAAATTCAACGTGCTCTACCAATTGCAACATGCGTTCATCAATATCAAGAAAGGACATGTGACAACCAAAACAACCGGCCAGCGATGTGGTTGCGACTCTAATTTTATTTGCCATGTTGAGAATTCTCCGTCTCTAAACTGACTTGATCAATTTGTTTATGATCGTAAATACGTTCACCAATCGGCACTTGATAAGCCGTGTGCTTAATCAAAATCGCACCGGTTGGACAAATGTGCGCGGCCTGATCGGTAACCTCAATATCCGTGTCTTTTAACAAACCGCTTTGTGCATTGACAAGCAGATGCTTATTAAGGCCGCGTCCACTGATGGCAAACACATCTTTACCGTCTTTTTGCTGACTGGCCCTAACGCACAACGTACAAAAAATGCAGCGATTATGATCAATCATAACCTCGGCATGAGACGCGTCGACTTTTCGGGCGGGATAAAAAAGCGGAAAATGATTGTCGAGCATATTCAAATGATAAGCAACGGCCTGTAATTGGCAGTTACCCGTTTTTTCGCAGGAAGGGCAAAAATGATTGCCTTCCACAAACAACATTTGGGTAATAAGCTGCCGGTCATCGGTTAATTCTTGGGTGTTATTAAGCACCTGCTGACCTTCCATTGCCGGAAAAGTACAGGCTGAACAAACACGACCATTCACTTTTACATTACACAACTTACAACTGCCATGCGGGGTAAATTCCGGATGATGACATAAATGCGGAATATAAACACCTGCCGCTGTGGCGGCTTCCATGATGGTTTGTCCCTCTTCAAAAGGAACGGTGTTGCCATCAATAGTGATTGATTTACTCATGATTCGTCCTCGATTTGGGCTAAATGCGCACCGGTATCGTTACGTTTTGCCAATCTCCGTGCTGTTTCCAAAGCACCATCCAAATCAAATCCCGGTTCATAACTGATTTTTTTCAATTGGCTTTGATACAATTCAGGATAGCGTTCCAGCGTGGTTAACACAGGATTGGCAGCGGTCTGCCCCAAGCCGCAGTGGCTTTGGGTTTTAATTAACTGACAGAGTTCTTCAAGGGCGACCACATCCCCCGCTGAACCATGACCTTCAATAATCTTATCCAACTGTTTTTTTAATAACGAGGTACCCACGCGGCAGGGCGTACAAAATCCGCAACTTTCGTGAGCAAAAAAATGGATAAAATTATTAACAATTTCAAGAATGTTTCGACTGTTATTAAAAACAATAAATGAGCCGCCGGTGGCTAAATCTTCAAAAGCCAGTTGTCTTTCAAATTCGTGGTTAGAAATAAAGGTACCTGAGGGCCCACCAATTTGCACGCCCAGCACATCGCTTGCCCCGCAATCATTCAGCACAGTCTGAATAGACGTGCCGAAAGGATATTCGTAAATTCCGGGACGAGCACAATCACCACAAATACTCAATATTTTGGTGCCTTTTGATTTTTCTGTACCGACATTGGCAAACCAGTCGCCGCCGTTTATGGCAATACTGGCCGCCGCCATAAAAGTTTCAACATTGTTAACTACCGTAGGTTTGCCTAAATACCCTTGCGTAACCGGATAAGGTGGACGATTACGAGGAATGCCCATTTTTCCTTCCAGCGATTCTATCAACGCAGATTCTTCACCGCAGATATAAGCACCGGCACCCAGACAGATTTCAATATCAAAATTCAAGCCCTCCTTGAGAATATTGTTACCCAACAAACCGGCCTGCCGACGCTCCTCCAAGATGCCTTGAAGCTTTTCGTAAAGATGCAGATACTCGCCGCGTAAATATAAAAGGCCATGCTCGGCGCCAATAATCGCGGCACATAACGTCATGCCTTCAAATACCTGATGCGCATAAGTATTTAATAATACCCGATCTTTAAAAGTACCCGGTTCGCCTTCATCGGCATTACAAACCACGTAGCGTTGCTGCTGTTTTTGCGTAGCGATATCACAAAACGCTTCTTCTTCAGGCCCTTCATAACACAGATGCCATTTCCAGGCGGTGTTATAACCCGCTCCCCCGCGTCCACGCAACTCGGCAAAACTAATTTCGGCTAACGTTTCTTGTGCGCCTCGATTAAACATGGCGGACAGCGCAGCCCCTGGTCTGATTGGATTAGCCAGTAATAAATCAGGCAACTGGATATTATCCTCAACCAAAAACAACTCAAGAGGCCATTCGTCCAATGGTTTTTGTTGATTAATTAAATCGGTGATTTGGTCAACTCGGGGCTGATCGAGCAAGCTTAACGCATAGCCGTTAACCAAGCCTGCCGGGCCTTGATCACAGAGTCCTGTGCAGGACGTGTTATCCAAACTAACCACGCCGTCTTGCCGAACCTCACCAACGGCCACCTTTAGTTTTTTCGACAAATAATCGATCAGACTTTTCTTGCCCAACATGTGATCGGTAATGGAATCACTGATTAAAATTTCGTATTGTCCGCGCGGTGACAAATGAAAAAAGCTGTAAAATTCAACGACACTGATGATCTGGGTACGGGGGATCTTTAACAGCTCAGCCAACTGCTCTATCGCGACTTCGGGAATATAATGGTAACGTGTTTGAATCGCCCTTAGAATAGACAACAAACGGGTTGCCTGATAGCGATTTGTTTCTGCGAGATCTTGAATAAATGAATGCATTTTATTTCCTTAGCCTGATCTTTATGAATACTTGCTAAACTGATTATAGTGGATTGTTATTACAAGTCACCAACAATCATAAAAAAATAAAATATCCCTTGTTCTTGGGTGATATCCAAGCATGAAGTATTATCACAAAGCCGGCTTTGAACGCCATTAGCAAAGAAAAGCATTCACCACGAAGACACGAAGAAAAGCAAAAACGGTTAACGATCTTCTGGTTCTTGGTTTTCTGGTTCCCAAGTTGGGGAGACTGTGAAAGTATTATCAAAAACAACCAAAATCAACACAAAATAGCAAAAAACTGCTGTAAGTTATTGATTCTTGGTTGCCGAAATCAAAATTCAACCCGAATTTTGAATACTTTCACAGTCTCGGGAGCTTGGGAATAAGTAAAAAACTTTTCCCTATCATTTAAAGCAGCGGCATAAAACCTTTGTAGAAACTTCCTTACGCCAGTTCTATAAAGACTTTAAGTAATTGGGCCATATTGTCCATGCCTATATGAAGATTCTGCTCAATTTCTGCCATGGTAATTTCACCGGCCGTTTTGCCGGCTGCCCAGTTGGCAATGACAGAAATAGCGGCATAGTCCATACCCAGTTCTTTCGCTAAAGCCGCTTCCGGCATACCGGTCATACCGACCAGATCACAACCATCTTTTTCCATGCGCTTGATTTCTGCAGCTGTTTCCAATCGAGGGCCTTGGGTACAGCCATAAGTGCCGATTGGAGTGATTTTAATATTGGCTTTGGCAGCGGCCGCAATTAAAATGGAGCGCAATTTTTGACTGTAAGGATAACTAAAGTCTATATGCGTAACAGGATAGTTTTCATCTTCAAAAAAAGTATGCAGACGACTATGGCTGTAATCAATGATTTGATCGGGAATGGCAATATGAGCAGGTAACATGGCTTCGGTAATACCGCCCACAGCGGCAACCGCAATAATCTGCTCAACACCCAGATGTTTAAGTCCCCAGATATTGGCGCGATAATTTATTTTATGTGGCGCAATCGTATGCGGGTTGCCGTGTCTGGCTAAAAATATCACTTCTTTTTGGTTAAGCTCACCGGTAATAAAGTCAGCTGAAGGTGCGCCATAAGGCGTTGTGAGTTTGTCACGCTTGATGAGTGTTAAGTCACTGAGTTGAGTGAGTCCGGTGCCACCAATAATTGCAAGTTTGGTCATTATGCTGTTTCCTTGTTGATTTCTGAGCAGGCGTAAATACCAGCCGCGTTACGTAAATAACCTTTGTAATCCATACCATAACCAAACAAGTAACGGTTTGCCACTTCCAGACCAATAAAATCAGCCGTTATCGGTTTTTCATGACCCAGCATTTTATCCATTAACACGGCGCTATAAACCGCTGTTGCGCCCTGCCCCAGACAATAGGCATGGATGGCAGCCAAGGTTATCCCTTCATCCAGAATATCATCAATAATTAAAATCGTGCGACCATTAAGAGGTGTTGTCGGTTTAAGCAGCCATTCAATAACACCCCCAGCGGTCTTGTTTTGATAACGACTGGCGTTAATGGCGTCGATGGTCAGCGGAATGGTTAAGCGGGTAAGTAATTTACCGGCCGTGACTAGTCCGCCATTCATGACACAAAGTAATAACGGGGTACGGTCAGCCAATACCACGTTAATTTGTTCGGCCATTTTATCCAGCGCTGCCTCCACTTCCTGCTCGCTGTAGAGCAAATCGGCATTTTCCTGAACAGTTTTTATTTCTTTAAGCATGTTTTTGAATAAGTTGATTAATAAGATGAGAAGTTTGTTGCCATTTTTCAGAGTTAATAAAGCCCTTGGATTGTTCAGGCTTACCTTGCATTCGTTTAAGTCGTTGTTCTCTAAGCGGGTCTTTCGTGATGGGTAATGCCTCCAGAACCTGCTCTGCCGCAAGCGGATTATTGCACACCAATAACATATCACAACCGGCACGTTGCGCCTGTCTGGCACGCTCAGGAAAATCTCCCACCGATGCGGCTCCCTCCATGCTTAAATCATCACTAAAAACAGTGCCGTCAAAGTTTAATTCCCGGCGTAAAATCTGTTGAATCCAGAGCGCTGAAAAACCGGCGGGATTAGGGTCAATGTTTGGATAAACAACATGCGCCGGC
>JBAXUR010000108.1:0-10796 GCA_037129595.1 Methylococcaceae bacterium
AAGCGGCACCCGGCGAAGCGGGTAACCCTTGAGCCACCGGTTTGGCTTTATTTTCCGGATCCAGTTGTGGATGTAACAACTGCTCCAATAATTCCGGGTTGATGCGCAATAAAGCTTGTTCCTTGCTAATCAGGTCTTCGGCTACCATCTCCACAGAGGTGCGCACCATTGCCGTGGCGTTCATTTTTCCGTTACGGGTTTGCAGGCAGTACAATATACCGCCTTGAATGGTGTATTCGTAATCCTGAACTTCTTGGTAATGGGTTTCAAGTTTATTACGTAACTCAACTAGTTGCCGATAAAGATCGGGCATTTCATGAGCAAGTTCATGTACTGGTTTTGGCGTGCGAATACCGGCAACCACATCTTCACCTTGTGCATTAACCAGATATTCTCCATACATTTCATTAGCACCGGTTCCTGGATTGCGGGTAAAGCCAACACCTGTTGCACAATCGTTGCCCATATTACCAAACACCATGGCAACCACATTGACTGCAGTTCCGTTAGCCATTTTGGGAGTGATATGAAATTCGCGCCGGTAATCGACAGCGCGTTTTCCTGTCCAGGAATTGAATACCGCTTTAATAGATAATTCTAATTGCTCATAAACATCTTCAGGGAAGGGCTTGCCGGTTACTTCCAGAACTACCTGTAAAAACAGTTCACTGATTTGGCGTAAATGGTCGGCATCCAGACCTATGTCCGCTTTAACGCCTGCTTGTTTTTTGATTGCGGCAAAATGCAGGTCAAATTTTTCATCATCAATACCTAGGGCAACCTTGCCGAATAGCTGGATAAAACGGCGGTAAGCATCATAAGCAAAACGGGGGTCACCCGTTTGTGCAATCAGGCCCTTCAACGTCTGGGTATTTAAGCCTAAATTTAGGATGGTATCCATCATCCCTGGCATTGAAATAGCCGAACCTGAGCGCACTGATACTAACAAGGGATTGTGGCTGTGACCAAACTGTTTGCCTGAAAGCGCTTCGACCTCTGAAATATGAGCTTTAACATCGTCCAGTAATGTTTCGGGCAAGTGATGGTTTTCAAGATAATCGAGGCAAGCTTGGGTAGTAATGACAAATCCGGGCGGGACGTTGAGTCCTATCTGGGTCATTTCGCAAAGATTGGCACCTTTACCGCCCAACAGTACTTTATTTTTTCCATCGCCTTTTTGGAATGAATAAATATATTTTTCAGTCATGTTTTTTCCCAAAGTTGAATAAATGAAGAAGATATCCGGATAATTTTAGTGTGTGATTTTTTTTGGCTCTATGTGAATCGTAGTAGGTAAATAATAAAATAGCGATAGTTACAGCTCTTATTAAATAGCTGAAAACGCCCAGGCCGTCATCCTGGCATGGACCGCCGGGATCCAGTTGCCATGGAGGGCAATTACAAAGCATTTAATCCGCCGATTTATAGTTTAATTTTAATAAATACTATGCAATGTAGATTAGATTAGTACATCCATGTACACTGGATTCCGGCAGTCCATGCCGGAATGACGGCTCCAGGACTTATGGCAATAGCAACTCACTTATGACCCGATAACATTTTTAAGGCTCCCAACTTAAGACGGGAAAAAGTAGATGTGCAGACTAATCACACGGCTCCGGCTTAAGCTGATAGCCGGAAGAAACCATGCCAACCAGGAGCCGTATTTTTTCGGGTTAGTTAATCTACAATAGGCGTTATTGAGCCAATAAAAGTCAATAACGCTGCCATTCAGCTTATAGTATAGCTATTAATCTTTAATTGGTGGCGGTGCAAGTACAACTCTTGAGCCATTTGACTCTGCTGCACTTACAATCCCGGCCGCTTCCATATCTTCAATCATGGTAGCCGCACGGTTGTATCCCACTTTAAAACGTCGCTGGACACTGGATATTGATGCCTTACGGGAGTCTGTAACAAACGCTACGGCTTCATCGTATAAAGCATCCGTTTCGGAGTTACTGCTAGTGTCACCGCTCATACTGTAGCCGTCGTTAGAATCAGTGGATTCTCGGGTAATATCTTCTAGATAATCAGGCGGCGCAGTTTGTTTTAAAAATTCAACCACGCGATGCACTTCATGATCATCGACAAATGCACCATGCGCACGAATAGGAATACTGGTACCTGAAGGCAAAAACAGCATATCGCCATTGCCCAATAAGGTTTCAGCGCCACCTTGATCAAGAATGGTACGCGAATCAATGCGCGATGATACCTGAAAGGATATGCGGGTGGGTACGTTGGCTTTAATCAGTCCGGTTAAAACATCAACCGATGGTCGCTGCGTTGCCAAAATCAAATGAATACCCGCTGCTCTGGCTTTTTGAGCCAAGCGGGCAATCAATTCTTCAACCTTTTTGCCGACAATCATCATCATGTCAGCTAATTCATCGATAACGATGACAATGCTGGGTAGTTTATTTAGAGTGGGATAATATTCGCCATCTTCCAGCGGGTTTAGCATTTGAAACATGGGGTCCCTGATAGACTCGCCTCTTGCCGTTGCTTCATCAATTAAATGATTAAACCCTGCCAGATTTCTGACCCCCATTTTAGACATTAATTTGTAACGTCTTTCCATTTCAGCAACTGCCCAGCGTAAGGCATTACTGGCCTCTTTCATATCGGTAACAACGGGGGTCAATAAATGCGGTATACCTTCATAAACCGAAAGCTCCAGCATTTTAGGGTCGATCATAATCATCCGCACTTCATCAGGTGTTGCTTTATAAAGCAAGCTGAGGATCATGGTATTAATGGCGACTGATTTTCCAGATCCGGTAGTGCCCGCAACCAAAGCATGAGGCATTTTGCCGAGATCAGCCATTAAAGGCGCACCGGCAATATCTTTGCCCATAGCCAATGTCAGCATGGATTTTGCTTTATCAAAGCCATGTGATGCCAATAATTCGCGCAGCGTCACCATTTCCCGTTCCCGGTTGGGAATCTCAAGGCCAACCACTGATTTACCCGGGATAATTTCAACAATACGTACACTGGTAACTGACAAAGCTCGAGCCAAATCTTTAGATAAACTGCTAATGCGACTGACTTTTACACCGGCAGCCGGCTGTAATTCAAAACGGGTAATAACAGGGCCTGGGTGAAAACCTACCACGGCTACTGCGACATTAAAATCAGCAAGAATGTCTTCTACCAGTCGGGACATTTCTTCTAAATCGGTTTGCGAATAACCGACTACCCGAGTGTCTCTTTCATCTAATAATGCTAAAGAAGGCAATATATCTTCGCCTGCTTTATATTTGGGTGAGGGCTGTTTTTGCAAGGGCTGATTGTTATTTTCAATTGCCCTTCCTTTTTGCCCGACACTGGCTGCCGCTTTATTATTAGTCGGAGCTTTAATAACCGGCTTTCTCCGATTGTCGGGCTTGTCAGCAAGGCTATCAAACGATTGAACAGAGTTGTCCATAGGGTCGTGACGTAAGTTGACGGCCGTATGGCAAACAATACGACAAACATACACGGTATATTTGCCAATAAGGTCAATGAAAGTGACCCATGACAACTCGGTCGCAAGGGTAATGCCTGACAATAACAAAACGATTAAAAATAAGGTAGCCCCGGAATTACCAAATAAATGCAATACCGAATCGCCTGTTTCCTGGCCTAAAATTCCGCCCGTGCCACCCGGCAACTCGACACCGACTCTTAACACATATAAATAAAATAATGCCGCACCAGCAACAATGGTTCCCAAAGAGCCTAACCACTGTAAAGCAATCGTCATTTTTTGTTGTTTTTGTCTTGCCTGACCATATAACATATAGCCATGCCAAGAGAGAATAACCGGAAACAGATACGCGATTAAACCAAAAAAGCTAAGCGTAAAATCAGCGATCCACGCACCCAAAACACCGCAGGCATTAGTCACCGTCGGTATCGTACCACTGTGTGTCCAGCCCGCATCCTCGTTGCTGAAAGTAACTAAGGCAATTAAAAAAAATAAGGCAATTGCGAATAAGCCCAAGACTGCAATTTCACGTAAACCTCGAAACGTTTTTTCTTCCATTACAGCAGACATAAATTATGACTCGACATAGATTAATACTAATAAAACAAGATTATAGATCTATAATCATCCATTCTACATTAATATTTGTTACAAAAAAAACAGCTTGTTTTTAGACCGGTCCCGATAGCTTATACACAATAACATTTACGAAACACCGTTTCACCTGCATAATTCTTATATTTATACTGATTTAGCTCCCATAGAGGTTTTTTAATGAATGATTCAAGGCACTGTCGTCTTTTAATTCTTGGCTCTGGCCCCGCCGGTTATACGGCGGCTATTTATGCCGCACGCGCTAATTTAAAGCCGGTGATCATCACAGGTATGCAACAAGGTGGTCAGTTAACCACTACCACAGAAGTTGATAACTGGCCCGGTGACGTTGAAGGTTTGCAAGGCCCCGATCTTATGGAAAGAATGCGCCTACATGCAGAACGGTTTGAAACAGAGATTATTTTTGACCATATTCATACCGCTGATTTATCGGCCAGACCCTTCACCTTGACGGGCGACTCCGGCACTTACACCTGTGATGCGCTGATTATTGCAACCGGTGCATCTGCACGTTATTTAGGTCTGGAGTCTGAAGAATCATTTAAGGGTCGGGGTGTTTCTGCTTGTGCGACCTGTGACGGTTTTTTCTATCGCAACAAACCTATCGCTGTAATTGGTGGTGGCAATACGGCAGTCGAAGAAGCGCTTTATTTGGCTAATATAGCCTCTAAAGTGACTGTCGTTCATCGCCGTGACAAATTTCGTTCTGAAAAAATTCTCTCTGATAAACTGATTGAAAAATCAGTAAACGCTAATGTCGTTATTGAATGGAATTACGCTTTGGATGAGGTATTGGGTGACGATATGGGTGTTACCGGTATCAGAATTAAAAATACTCTAGACAACTCAACCAAAGATTTGGATGTGCATGGCGTTTTTATTGCCATTGGTCATACCCCCAACACCGGTATTTTCGAAGGTCAGTTGGCTATGGATCATGGTTATATTAAAGTAAATAGTGGCATTGTCGGAAACGCTACGGCAACCAGTATTGAAGGTGTTTTTGCGGCCGGTGATGTGATGGACTCTGTTTATAAACAAGCCATAACTTCAGCGGGTTCTGGCTGTATGGCGGCACTGGATGCTGAAAAATTTCTTGATGAGTTAGTATAGTCTGGTTGAAAGTAAAAGGCGAAAGGTGATGTTTTTTGCGCCTTGCCCCCTGAATCTAGCATCTTCTTGCTTTAACCTTTTAAAAATATGCAGCTAACCATTCTTGACTCGCAACAACCAGAGCAGGATTTTCCCGCTTTAAGCAAAGCATTACGCGAACCTGACGGGTTACTTGCGATTGGCGGTTGCTTGTCTAAACCCCGCCTGTTAAATGCCTATCGGCGGGGCATTTTTCCTTGGTATAACCATGACGAACCTATTCTGTGGTGGTCACCTAATCCCCGGTTAGTGTTATTTCCAGACAAATTGATTGTATCTCGGAGTTTACGTAAAACGCTGCGTAAAAACAGCTTTTCTGTGACCTACGACCAGGCTTTTAACGAGGTTATCGCGGGTTGTGCAGAACCTCGAAATGAAAGTTCGGGCACCTGGATAACAGAGGACATAGCGCAAGCTTATAACGAACTCCATAAAAGTGGTTATGCGCATTCTGCGGAAGCCTGGCTGGATGGTGAGCTGGTCGGCGGATTATACGGTGTTGCTTTGGGACGCGTTTTTTTTGGCGAGTCCATGTTTCATACCAAAACTGATGCTTCAAAAGTGGTCTTCGCCAGCTTGGTTGAACAACTTAAAGCCTGGGGCTATCAACTCATTGACTGTCAGGTACACACAACACATTTAGCAAGTTTTGGAGCGGAAAATTGCGACCGTAAGCAATTTGCAAAGTTACTCAATCAATATTGTGAGCTTCCTGCCAACAAAGCTGCTTGGGAGTCAACATGACATCCATTCCCTTATTTTTAAGCCAGGAACACCCGTGCGGTTATCTTGATGACAAAAAGGCGCAATCGCTTTTTGTTCATCCTGGCTATCCGGTCACTTCATCCATTTATGCCCAACTGATAGAGCAGGGTTTTCGTCGTAGTGGGGATGAAGTTTATGCACCGCATTGCCCGCATTGCTCTTCCTGCATTTCGGTAAGACTGCCCGTCAAAAAATTTAAACTCAGCAGAAGCCAAAAACGTTGCCTAAGCAAAAACACGGCAACTCAAGCCATCGTTAAACCGGCTGCTTTTGAACAGGCTCATTATGATATGTATTTACGTTATCAGGCTATCAGACATAGCGATAGTTCTATGGCTACCGTCAGTCCGGATGAGTACCTCAATTTTCTGGGTAGTTCGTGGTGCAATACCCGATTTGTCGAGTTTTCTATTAACAATGAACTGGCTGGAGTTGCGGTTATTGATCAATTTGAACAGGCATGGTCAGCCGTTTATACCTTTTTTGAACCTAAATTCAACGACTACAGTCTGGGTGTTTATGCCGTTTTATGGCAAATTGAACAAGCAGTTCTACAACAAAAAGAGTTCTTATACTTGGGTTTTTGGATACAAGCCTGTAAAAAAATGGCTTATAAAAGTGATTACCAACCGCTACAATTATTAATTGATAAGCAATGGCTTGAAATGAGCGCCTAAAAAAACAAATACCCACACTCTTCTGTTGTTAGAAATCAGCTTGTGCTATAATTTACCGTTTAAATTGCTGAGACTAATACAAATGGCCAAAGAAGATCAAATTGAAATGGAAGGTAAGGTAATTGATACTCTTCCTAATACTATGTTCCGTGTCGAACTGGAAAATGGTCATGTTGTGACTGCACACATTTCCGGAAAAATGCGTAAACATTATATCCGTATTCTAACGGGTGATAGCGTTAAAGTTGAAATGACCCCTTACGATTTAAGTAAAGGCCGTATCACGTTCCGTATGCGCTAATCCCATCAGTTTATGGGTACCCCCTTATAATTGAGGTGTAGTCCGCATTAACCAACAGGATAGCGTAAGCTTTTAAATGACCTGTTTACGACTAGAACGCTCTCTTTAAGAATTGGCTTCAGAAACGATCAACTCATCACTTTCTATAGCAAAAGCCATTTCATCATTTTCCACATAAATTCTGACATGACCACCGTGCGCGAGCTTGCCAAACAGCAAGTCATTAGCCAGAGGTTTCTTGATTTTTTCCTGAATTAATCGCGCCATCGGTCTTGCCCCCATTTTGGGATCACACCCATGTTCAGCCAACCACAAACGAGCCTCGGCATCTAACGTTAGAGTTACATGCTTATCGGCAAGCAACCCTTCTAATTCAAAGATAAATTTATCAACCACATGCCCGACAATTGAAATGTCTAGCGGCTTAAATTGAATAATGGCATCCAACCGGTTGCGAAATTCAGGTAAAAAGCCTTTCTCGATGACTTTCAAGCTGTCAGTTTCATGACTCTGCTGAGTAAAACCTATAGAAGCACGACTACCTTCTTCTGCGCCTGCATTGGTCGTCATTACCAAAATAATATTGCGAAAATCAGCTTTGCGTCCATTGTTGTCGGTCAATGAGCCGTGATCCATGACTTGTAATAACAGATTAAAAACATCAGGATGCGCTTTTTCCAACTCATCAAGCAATAATACGGCATGAGGATGTTTGGTAACCTGCTCGGTTAACAATCCGCCTTGATCAAAGCCGACATAACCTGGAGGCGCACCAATTAATCTTGAAACGGTGTGACGCTCCATGTATTCAGACATATCAAAACGAATCAGTTCAACACCCAATACTTTGGCAAGCTGACGAGTCACTTCTGTTTTACCAACACCGGTAGGTCCTGCAAATATAAAGGAACCGATAGTCTTCTGTGAGTCCCGAAGTCCGGCACGCGATAATTTTATCGCCGAAGCTAAGGCAGAAATTGCCTCATCCTGACCAAAAACCAGCATTTTAAGATTTTTTTCAAGGTTGGCCAGTTTGTCAATATCATTGGAAGACACTGATCTCGCCGGTATTCGGGCTATTTTTGAGACAATATCCTCTATTTCGGCAACATCGATATCCTGCTTACGATCCGCTTCCGCCGTCATCCGCTGCTTTGCACCCGCCTCATCAATAACATCAATGGCTTTATCCGGCAAATGTCGATCCGTAATATAGCGATCCGATAATTCGGCTGCCACCCTTAGGGCTTCAGCAGAATATCTAACATTATGATGTTCTTCAAAGCGTGATTTAAGCCCTTTTAAAATCAGAATCGTATCTTCAACGGAAGGCTCCAGTACATCGATTTTCTGAAAGCGACGTGCCAAGGCGTGATCTTTCTCAAAAACCCCGCGATACTCCTGATAAGTCGTAGAGCCAATGCAGCGCAACTGGCCGGAAGCAAGGACTGGCTTAATTAAATTAGAGGCATCCATAACCCCGCCAGAAGCAGAACCTGCACCGATGATGGTATGAATTTCATCAATAAAAAGAATGGAATCCGGTTCTTTTTTAAGTTGATTCATTAGAGATTTAAGACGCTTTTCAAAGTCGCCCCGATATTTGGTACCGGCAACCAGTGCACCCAAATCCAGTGAATAGATCACACTATTCATTAGAATTTCAGGGACATTTTCTTCAACGATTCTTTTTGCCAGGCCTTCAGCAATCGCTGTTTTACCAACACCCGCCTCGCCGACCAATAAAGGATTGTTTTTACGCCGACGGCAAAGCGTCTGAATGGTTCTTTCAAGCTCAAGCTCTCTGCCGATTAATGGGTCAATTCGACCCAACAAGGCCTCTTCATTAAGATTGGTTGTATATTTGTCCAAGGGACTGCCAGCTTCGCTATCCGTGTTGCCCGCTTCCGATGTGCGCTCACTTGGTGCGTCATGATCCTGATCGGTTTTGGAAATTCCGTGCGCCAAATAATTAACCACATCCAAGCGCGATACATCCTGTTTATTCAGCAAGTAGACTGCGTGAGAGTCCTGCTCGCTAAATAAGGCCACGAATAAATTGGCACCGGTCACTTCTTTTTTATCGGATGCCTGAACATGAAAAACAGCACGTTGTAATACTCGCTGAAATCCCAGTGTAGGCTGCGTTTCTCGCTGAATACCTAAAGGAATCAATGACATTGTCTCCTCAATAAATTGAATCAATTGCACCTGTAAGGTTTTAATATCGCAACCGCACGCTTTCATGATGACTTCTGCGGAACTGTTATCCAGTAATGCCAGTAATAAATGCTCAACTGTGATAAATTCGTGACGTTTATCATGCGCGTTTTTAAAGGCGGTATTTAACGTGACTTCAAGTTCTTTACTTAACATAAACGCTCCAGATTTACACTTCTTCCATCGAGCACATCAACGGATGTTGATTTTCTCGTGAATAATCGTTGACTATATACACTTTGGTTTCAGCAACATCTTTAGAATAGGTTCCACAGACTCCCACCCCTTGAGTATGTATTTGCAGCATAACCTGTGTTGCTTTTTCTTCAGACATGGCAAAAAAATCCATCAAAATTTCAATTACAAAATCCATGGGCGTAAAATCATCATTTAACAAAATGACTTTGTACAGGGGCGGCCTTTTTAACTTGCGCTTGGCTTCTTGAACAGCCAAGCCATCATCATTATATTTGAAAGGATCAAAATCGGGCATAATAAGCAAATAACTAAATAAAAAATACTGTTAAGTACCTGAGATAGTGCCAATATTAATATATTTCAAGCTTGGACACATAACAAATTAAATCATAAAAAGCAGAATACGCCGGCATTATTGTCAGCTCCGGATTTAACTTTACTCCGTTAAACCTTTTTTACCAACATAAGTTCCTAATATCTAGTAACATATTAGTTTTTATTAACGTCGGAAATCATCAATGGTTTGGAAACCACACGTTACCGTTGCAGCGGTTATCGAAAGGGACAATCGCTTTTTGCTCGTTGAAGAGGAAACCCCACACGGCCTGCAATTCAATCAACCCGCCGGACATTTTGAAGAAAATGAAGATCTGATCGCCGCCATCAAACGTGAGGTGAATGAAGAAACGGCCTGGCATTTTGAGCCAGAGCACTTTATTTCCATACAACTTTGGCGCAGAAATCCAAAGCTGCCCACCTTTATTAGGGTTTGTTTTTCCGGTCGGTGTCATAGTCATAATCCTGATCAATTACTGGATGAAGGCATCGTCGCAACGCACTGGCTTACCCGTGACGAAATTGCCGCGCAGCAACATCGATTACGCAGCCCTTTGGTATTGTTTAGTGTAGACGAATACTTGAGTGGGCATCGCTATCCTTTATCCCTGATAAAATCATTTCTTGATCTTGACCATGAGTAAAAACATAATCGTTGGCATGTCGGGTGGCGTTGATTCTTCCGTAACGGCCTTGCTACTGCTGGAACAGGGTCATCACGTCACCGGTTTGTTCATGAAAAACTGGGAAGAAGATGACGGTACGGAATATTGTACTGCCATGGAAGACCTCGCTGACGCGCAACAAGTCTGCGATAAACTGGGCATAGAACTTAAAACCGTCAATTTTGCCGCCGAATACTGGGATGAAGTCTTTGAAGTCTTCCTGGCTGAATTTAAAGCCGGACGTACGCCAAATCCCGATATTTTATGTAACAAACACGTAAAATTTAAAGCATTTCTAAATTATGCGATTGAAGACTTGGGCGCAGAATATATTGCCACAGGACACTATGCGCGTGTTGCAGAAAAAAATGGTGAATTTTACTTACTTAAGG
>JBAXUR010000109.1:0-10619 GCA_037129595.1 Methylococcaceae bacterium
TGTAGGCAATAATATGATGTGGATAAAAAACCATCGTAGGGTGCGCATCGCGCACTCGGAAAATGAATAAAAGACTAAGTGCAGGTTCATTTATCATGATCGCTAATGTTAGAAAAAAACATTGTAGGCAATAATATGATGTGGATAAAAAACCATCGTAGGGTGCGCATCGCGCACCAATTTTATTCTCGTGTAGTCCTAAAGTCTGGGCAGTATGCACCCTACCGGCTATTTTAACAACGCAGGAAATGAATAAAAAGACCCGCGCTGGTTCGTTTGTTATGATACCTGTTCAATCCCATTAAATCAGGAGTTAGCCATGACCCATCTTATTCCTCCACCCAACGGCAGTTCAATCACGATGCAAAAGGGTAAGTTGATCGTGCCTGATAATCCTATCATTCCTTTTATAGAAGGGGATGGAACCGGGCCTGATATCTGGCGTGCGACGGTTCGGGTTTTAGATGCGGCTGTTTTAAAAGCGTATGGCGGACAAAGAAAAATTCACTGGTTGGAAGTGTATGCCGGTGGAAAAGCGCATGCGCTATTAAATACCTGGCTACCTGATGAAACGGTTGATGCCTGTCGGGATTATTTGGTGTCCATTAAAGGGCCTTTAACTACGCCCATTGGCGGCGGTATCCGGTCTTTAAATGTGGCGTTGCGGCAAATGCTGGATATGTATGTGTGTCTGCGTCCGGTCAGATGGTTTCAAGGCGTGCCTTCACCGGTCAAAAATCCAGGTGCCGTTGATATGGTTATTTTTAGGGAAAATACGGAAGATATTTATGCCGGTCTGGAGTTTGAGCAGGGCAGTGACGACAATAAGTTGTTTATGCGTTTATTGCAGGAAAATTTTCCCGAGCAGTTTAGTAAAATTCGTTTTCCGGAAACTTCAGGTATTGGCATTAAACCGGTTTCACAAGAAGGCACAGAGCGCCTTATACGTTCGGCCATTGACTATTGCCTGACCAATAAACGTAAAAGCCTGACCCTTGTCCACAAGGGCAATATTATGAAGTATACTGAAGGCGCTTTTCGTAATTGGGCTTATGCCGTTGCCGAACGCGAATACGCGGAGCAAACTTATAGCTGGGCACAATGGGAAAAAACCCGAGAGCAATCAGGCGAAACCGTCGCCAATAAAGAACAGGCTGACGCGCTGGCAAGTGGTCGACTTTTAATTAAAGATGCCATTGCCGATATCGCCTTGCAACAAGTGTTAACGCGCCCTGAAGATTTTGATGTAATCGCCACCCTGAATTTAAATGGTGATTATTTATCCGATGCGCTGGCAGCACAAGTTGGCGGGATTGGTATTGCACCGGGCGGCAATATTAATTATAAAACCGGAACCGCTGTTTTTGAAGCCACGCACGGTACTGCGCCAAAATACGCTGATCTGGATAAAGTGAATCCCGGCTCATTAATCCTGTCGGGTGAAATGATGTTGCGTTATATGGGGTGGACTGAGGCGGCTGATGCCATTATCAATGCCATGGATGCCGCTATCGCCAGTAAACGGGTCACCTACGATTTTGCACGTTTGATGGATAACGCCATAGAAGTTAAATGCAGCGAATTTGCCGATGTGTTGATTGAGGGTTTATAGGCATAGGTATCTACACAACTTTTACCTCATATTAAAAACAATGAGTTACGACAGAATCAAGCTCCCTCTCCTGTTGGAGAGGGTTGGGGTGAGGAGAATAAAATCAAGCAGTTACATTCCCCTCATCCCAACCTTCTCCCTTTGGAGAAGGAGCAGTAGGACTTGTGTAGATACCTATGGTTTATAGGTGAAAGGTGAAAGGTGAAAGAACCGCTGTAGTGAATGAGGTTTTTTAACCTTGTGAAGATGCTGGTCGGGGTTTGCAACCCCGACCATAACGTTTGAAGACCTAAGCAGAAACAAAACGTGAGTGACGGGGTTGCAAACCCCATCACGCGTCAGCCCTGTGCCTTTTACTTTGAACCTTGTACCTCGCAATTTTTATCCTTTGGCAATAATCGCTATAATGCCTTACAGATAGTTGTAGTTGGGTAACTGGCAACAAATAAACGGCCACAGATTGACGGATTAAACCCCCATGCCGTTAAGTAAAGCATACAATTGGAGTAAAACCGCTTTAGCTGTTGTGCAGTCAATAGCTGAAGCGATTGCACTCCAGTTTTTTAAATAACTTGCGCAACTTAATTTGTCAATCTATGGCAACTTTTGCAGCGGTATTTTAATATCGCCTTCTCGCAAAACGACTTATCAGGATTAAAAAAATGACTAAAGAAATTATCCATACTAATAAAGCACCCAAGGCAATCGGCACTTATTCACAAGCCGTTAAAGTCGATCACACGGTTTATCTTTCAGGACAGATTCCTTTAGTACCTGAAACCATGACGATTATTGACGGTGATATCAGCGATCAAATTACCCAGGTATTTGACAATTTAAAAGCGGTTGCAGAAGCCGCTGGGGGCACACTTGCCGACATCGTTAAATTGAATATTTTTTTAACTGATTTATCAAATTTTCCGTTGCTCAATGAAATAATGGGGCATTATTTTGAAGAGCCATACCCCGCACGTGCCGTTGTTGGTGTTGCTGCCTTACCTAAAAACGTCGCGGTGGAAATGGATGCGATTATGTTTATAAAGCTCCAAGAATATCCTGCTTCTTGAGTTTTGCAAATTAGCACTGCGATGAGGCAAATTTATCTGGATTTATGCGTGATGACAGCGTGAATCTTCTTAATCAATCGGTTGCCAAATTATCCGGGATAGGTTCCCAAACGGCAAACCGTCTTGAAAAGCTGGGTATCCGTGTTATTCAGGATCTTGTTTTTCACCTGCCGTTGCGTTATGAAGATAGAACACGGATTTATCCTATCGGCTCTTTAAGAGCCGGTATGACCGTGCTTATTTGTGGCAAGGTTGAGTTTATTGATATTTTACCCAGAGGTCGCAAAAGCTTGATTTGTCGGATTAGCGATGACACCGGCTTTATCTCTTTAAAGTTTTTTCATTTCAGTGCCAATCAGCATAATACCCTTAAACCGGGGACATTAATCAGTTGTTTTGCCGAGGTGCGTCATGGCTTTGGCGGTCTGGAAATGGTTCATCCTGATTATCAGATCATTTCAAATCCGGACGCCAAGCTTACCGAAACCCGCTTAACCCCCGTTTATCCGTTAACAGAAGGACTTAGCCAAACTGCCTTAAGAAAAGCCGTAAAACAGGCCTTGAGTCTCTGTGAGAATGAACCCCAGTTATTGATTGACTGGATTCCGGAGACGATTTTAAAAAATTATCACTATCCGTCTCTGGCAGAAGCCATACAAACCTTACACGCACCCGATGAAGCGGTCACGATTGAGGCGTTACAGAATGGCAGAGTGCCTGCACTGAAACGTTTGGCCTTTGAAGAGTTGTTGGCGCATCATTTAAGTTTGCGAAAAACCCGGAATAAAATCAAGGCGTGGCAAGCACCGGTGTTTGAAGGCTCCGGTGATAAAGCGATTACAGAACAGTTTTTAAATGCTCTTCCGTTTAAGTTAACGGGGGCGCAACAACGCGTTATTACAGAGATTGAAGCGGATTGCCGATTGCAACATCCCATGATGCGACTGGTGCAGGGCGATGTCGGGTCAGGTAAAACCATTGTTTCTGCTTACGCTGCCTTACTGGCGTTAATGGCGGGTTATCAGGTGGCTGTTATGGCACCGACAGAATTATTGGCGGAACAGCATAAGCGTAATTTTAGCGGGTGGTTTGAAGGTTTTCAGGCAAAAGTCGTTTATCTGACGGGACAAGTTAAAGGCAACGCCCGCAAAGAGATTTTACAAAGTTTGGCGGAGGGTTCGGCGGGCATTATTATTGGTACGCATGCGCTATTTCAGGAGAGTGTAAACTTTCATCGTTTGGGTTTGGTTATTATTGATGAACAACACCGTTTCGGCGTGCATCAACGGATGGCGCTAAGAGAAAAAGGCCAGCAGGGCAATACCCGCCCGCATCAATTAGTCATGACGGCAACGCCGATTCCCCGCACCTTGGCCATGTTGCAATATTCTGATCTGGATATCTCGATTATCGATGAACTGCCGCCGGGTAGAAAACCCATTGTAACCAGCGTTATTCCTGCCGAACGCCGTGCAGAAGTTATAGACCGGATTAATAGTTGGGTCAGCAAAAAAAAACAGGTTTATTGGGTCTGTACCTTGATAGAGGAGTCAGAAGTGTTGGAGTGTGAAGCCGCTGAAAAAACCGCCGAGCAGCTAACACTGGCCTTGCCTGAGGTGCGTGTTGCCTTGATTCACGGGCGCATGAAAAGCGCCGATAAAGACGCTATTATGCAGGCCTTTAAAAAACATGAGATTGATTTGCTGGTTGCCACGACGGTCATCGAAGTGGGGGTTGATGTACCTAATGCGGGCTTAATGATTATTGAAAATCCGGAACGCTTGGGGCTGTCTCAGTTGCATCAATTACGGGGACGAGTCGGTCGAGGGCAGGATGATAGTTATTGTTTGTTGATGTATCAATCACCCTTATCCGATACCGCACGTCAGCGTCTGGGTATTTTACGGGACAGTAATGACGGCTTTGTTATTGCCGAAAAAGACCTGCAATTACGCGGTCCCGGCGAGGTGATGGGCACACGGCAAACAGGTGCCATCAATTTTAAAATTGCCGATTTAGCCAGAGACGTTGATTTGCTGGATGCTATCCAACAAACCGGCGATAAAATTTTCACCGAAGTGCCTCAAGCCATACAACCTTTGTGTGATCGTTGGTTGGGGTTATCCACAGATTATGCAGAGGTTTAGTTTAATTTGACCACCCAAAGTTTTTTATTTAACCGCGAACCGGTATGGCAAGAAAATCGCCAAGGTTTGCGCCATAAATTGCCTGGCAATGTCCAGTCATGGATGTATGAATCCGGTTCCTTAACCCAACGACTGCGTAACTATTACGGTGCCGGTGTTGCGGTTAAAGTCTTGCTGCAACGCTGGCAAACGCCTTTTTTAAGCGAGCGCCGCTTGCTTAACTTGCCGGAACATCAATACAGTTTAACGCGCGAAGTGTTGCTTTATGTCAGCGGCAAGCCTTTGATTCTGGCGAGAACCATCATTCCGGCAGCGACTGTCAAAACTGCTAAAAGCAATTTATCAAGGTTAGGTAATCGCCCGTTGGGTGAGATTATTTTTTCTTATCCCAAGCTGGAACGCATTGCGATGGATATTACTTTAATTAATCCGTTGATATGGACACCGTCAGCACTTGATGAAGTTAATATCAAGCAACCGATATGGGGCAGGCGAACGGTTTACGGCATTGCCCATCAGCACATGTTGGTCAGTGAGTTTTTTTTGCCGGAAGTGTTAAGGGGGTTTTAGAAGGTATCCCGCCACGAGTGATGCTGTAGATGTTCTCTACAACGTCCCTCTCTACGTCCGAAACGGTGGCAGGCATAGACGCAGTATAGCAAACTTCCCCTTCAACCAAGAACCGGATTTTGGCGTTGCCAGTATTAATTATGATTTTAAAGAGTTACTTTCCAAAATCGAATGCCTATAATGTACATAAATACTGTACAGAATAGGAGTGTGTATGAACTCAGTCAATGTCACCGAATTACGCCAGCACTTGCCTGACTATCTTAAGCAAGTTCAACAAGGCGAAGAAATTGCAATTACCTTGCATGGCAAAACCATCGCCCGTATCGTGCCGGATCGTAAAGAAAGCCGGCGTGAAGCTGCCTTGAAACGCTTGGAAGCCTTGCGTGGCACAGTTATTATCGGTGATATTCTCGCCCCCTTGGATGAAGAATGGACGGGCGATGCTGACAATCTGTGATACCAATATCCTGCTTTTTTGGGCAGATCGCAGGGATCGCTTAACCGCTCCAGCCTTGGAAGCACTGGAAAACGGACGAGCACAAGGTGATCTTGCCTGTGCCGCCATAAGTTTTTGGGAAATTGCTTTGCTGTTTCGCAAAAACCGTCTGGTTTTACCAGCGCAACATACCCCCACTTCTTACATGGAAGACATTGTTGACTCGCTTGATTTAACTATTCTCCAGCTCACACCCGCCATTGCTGCCTTGGCTGAAAGCGGTATTATTGCTCATGGTGATCCCGGCGACAGATTAATTGCGGCGACCGCTATAACACATCAGGCACCTCTTATTACTGCGGATGGAAAACTCCGCACCACGCCCGGTTTACGGTGCATTTGGTAACTTACGTTTTAAAGATGAATGATGAATATTTCTCGTTAAAGATTATTTTTGACTAAAACTGTAGCTGAGTAGGGTGCGCATCGCGCACCAAAACCATGCCAGAGAAAGAAAACCAATAGGCTACCGGTAGAAAACAATAATAGATTGTGGCGCAAAAAAGCAATTTAGTGAGTGCGGTTTTAGGTGCGCGATGCGCACCCTACCACTTAAAACCCTGGCGATAGAGCGCCAAACCCCATAAGGTCTTGTGACACTTTAAACCCCCTTACTGCGATTTTCCATACGCCTTAAAAACTCACTCATAATAAGCCGATATAATTCATCACCCAGATATTTGTCTTCGATGCCGCTATCGATATTCGGGTTGTCATTGACTTCTATCACATAGCCTTTACCATTTTTTTCTTTAACATCAACGCCATATAAACCGTTACCTATGGGTTGTGTCGCTTTTAACGCGGCTTCCAACACGGCTTTGGGCACTTCAAAGGTGGGCAAAGTTTCAAAATGGCCGCTATCAATTCGGCTTTCATGATGGTGGTAGATTTGCCAATGGTTTTTAACCATATAATAACGACAGGCGTATAAAGCCCGATTATTAAAAATACCGATACGCCAGTCAAATTCAGTATAAAGAAACTCTTGCGCCAAGAGCAGGGCGGATTTTTGAAACAACTCCTCAACTTTACTATTAAGCTCCTGCCTGTTATTAACTTTAACAATGCCTCTGGAAAATGAGCCATCCGGAATTTTAATGACCATCGGAAAACCCGCTTCGCTTTCCACTCTATCCAGATGCAAGGCATTACCTTTGTGGAGTAGCCAGGTTTTTGGGCTGGGTACGTGATGCGTCCTAAATAAATCTGCGAGATAGACTTTGTTGGCACAGCGCAGCATGGACGTGGGGTCATCAATAACAACCAAACCTTGCGCTTCGGCTTTTTTTGCAAAGCGGTAAGTATGATGATCAATGCCGGTGGTTTCGCGGATAAACAACGCATCAAATTCGGGTAAGCGCCCATAATGCTGCTGGGATATCAGTTCAACTTCTATACCCAGTTCCCGGCCAATTTTTATAAACTTTTTAAGAGCGCCCCGATTACTCGGCGGTAACTGTTCTTCCGGATTAATCAGCATGGCAAGATCATAACGTGCCGCCTTACGCGCACGGCCTTTACGCCAGACTTTTTTGCTGAATTTATCCAGTGCTTCGGCAAAAACAGTTTGCTGCGGATCATCAAGAACCCGATGCGAGACGGGTTTTAAACCGTTTATTTCCCATTGCTGTCGAAACACCAGCGACACTTCCAGAACCGGACACGAAAAACGGTCAAACAGTTGCCTTGCCAATTCCTGAAAAGCCGGTTCAGCAGTCGTACCAAAATAACTTAACAAGGTTATTTCATTATTCGGGTTAGCGCGACTTTTAAACGCACGCGTTAAAGTCGGCGACAGGTCTTCAAGTTGGAGCTGGTAAAGCGCTTTTTTACCCAAGTCATTAAGCACCTTTACAGACGGAATAACATGATGCCCTCGGGCTTCTGCCAACAATGAGCAGTAATAACCATCGGAAAGATAACTATAGCTACTGCAAAGATTGATAACGCGCACCCGTTGTTCCGATTCACCTTGCCCGGTTGCCAGATAAGTTTCAAAGGTAATTACTTGATCGCTAGGGTAATAAGGGTTCCAGTCAGAAAGATTGTCAACAACCAGTAGGGTGCGTGCCATGGCAAAAGTAATCCTTTTAAAAGTGAAGTATAATTTTATTAGTTGTCAGGGTTTATTAAAAAAGTTTGCAAGGTTAAAGAATAATAGTTCAGATTTAACTTAACCGGGGCTATGCTATCAAAAAAACATCAGGTAATTCTAAATGTCTTCTTATCTTCCTTTTACCGCTATTGATACCGCGCTATTTCCTGCCAATTATGGTGTCGGCAGGCAGCGTTGGTTAGCTGCACTTGGCAAAGAAAAACACTGTTTTTCTTATGCTTGCTCAGGCACCAGTCCACAAGGCGAAGCGCTGTTTACCGATACCGTCTGGCTTGGCGCCGAGGATGCCGCAAAGGTTGTGGTATTAATCGCGGGTACGCATGGCGTGGAGGGTTTTGCCGGCAGTGCGATTGAAACGGATATGCTTGGTTTACTGGCGGGTGGACACCTTGTTTTGCCGACTAATACCGCACTATTAATAATACATGCGTTAACGCCGTGGGGTTATGCCTGGTTGCGTCGTTGTGATGCCGATGGGGTTGATCTTAATCGCAATGTGGTCGATTTTTCTGCACCGTTGCCGGAAAACAAAGGTTATGAAGCCCTTAAACCGGCGTTATTATTAACGGATGCGCTGCAACGACAACAGGTCTTTACAGAATTTGAACAAGTGCAGGGTCGTGAAGCATTTGAAAAAGCCCTTAGCGGGGGGCAATATACCGATCCCGTTGGTCCTTTTTATGGCGGATTGGCTCCGGCGCATGGGCAATGTGTCATTGATGATTTACTGTCTAAATATGCTCTGCAACAACGCGATTTGGCGGTTATTGATATCCATACCGGCTTAGGTTCTTTTGGTTACGGTGAAATTATTTGTGACCATCAACCGGATACGCCGGCAATAAAAGTGGCGCGTGATTGGTATGGTGATTCCGTCACCTTACCTTGGCTGGGCACCTCAAGTTCGGTTCCCAAACTGGGTTTGTTGGATTACGCCTGGCACGCCATTATGAATGATCGTAGTTGTTACATCACGCTTGAATTTGGCACCTACAGAACGGATCAATTATTTGAAGTCTTGCTGCGTGATCATCAACTCTGGGCGCAAGCGGGTAATGACTTGGCGAGGCTGGCGCATAGCAGGATAATGAAACAGTACTTTTGCCCGGATGATAAAGCTTGGCGGGAAATGGTGTTGTTTCGCGCCAGACAAGTGATTAGCCAGGCAATAAAGGGAATATCCACTTGACGGTTTTAATTCGTAACGCCCAACTAACGGATATAGATGCGCTGGTCGCACTGGAAACGGCTTGCTTTGAAACCGATAGATTAAGTCGGCGCAGTTTTAAACACTGGCTGGCTGCCGATCATCGCGCGTTACTGGTTGCAGACGTAGAAAAAACTGTTACCGGTTATATTCTTATTATTTATCATCCGGGCACACGGCTGGCCAGAATCTATTCGATTGCCGTATCACCCCAATACCGGGGTTTGGGGCTTGCCAAACAACTAATGGCCGCAGGCGAACAAGCCGCTAATGAGGATGGTCGGTTATATCTGCGTCTTGAAGTAAGTGTGGATAACACGTCGGCAATCAAGCTCTATGAAACGCAAGGTTATCAAAAATTCGGTATCTACAGGGATTATTATCAAGATCACAAAGACGCGTTGCGTTATCAAAAACGTATTCGCCGCTATCGCGATACCCTGCAATATCGCTCAGTACACTGGTTAAGACAAACCACCCCGTTTACCTGTGGGCCTGCGGCATTGATGATGGCAATGCACGGTATCAATCGTTCCTATCAGCCCTCACAAGAAGAAGAAATCAATCTATGGCGAGAAGCCACCACTATTTTTATGACCTCCGGACACGGTGGTTGCCATCCGATTGGTTTGGCTTTGGCGGCCAAACGCCGGCAATTTTCTGTTGAAGTCTGGCTAAATCAAACCACAACGTTATTTATTGATGGCGTGCGAAACGAAGAAAAAAAGCAGATCGTTGAACTGGTTGATACTTGCTTTAAGCGGCAGGCAGCAGAGCAGGGCATTACCCTACATTTTGCCAATATTACCCAAAACGAATTGATTGCTGCCTTTAAAGTTGGAGCTATTCCAGTGATACTGATTAGCACTTTTCTATTGGATAGAAAAAAAGCGCCGCATTGGGTGGTGATGAGTGGCTTTGATGATGATTGTTTGTATATGCATGATCCCGACCCCGATGATGGACGCCAAAGTGAAATTGATTGTCAGTTTATCCCCATTGCCCGCGAAGATTTTGACCGCATGTCCTGTTTTGGTAAAAACAGATTAAGGACAGCGGTGATTATTTGGCCGGGATGACGAGTAGGTGCGCATCGCGCACCTAAAGCCTGCGCGAAACCCATCGCCTAAGGAATCCATTATGATGGGTTTCGGCTATCGCCTCTACCCATCCTACGCACTGCACCGGTTTACGTTGATAGCCAAGAGTAGGATGGGTAGAGCAGCGCGAAACCCATCGCATAAGGAATCCATTATGACGGGTTTCGGCTATCGCCTCTACCCATCCTACGCACTGTAAATCACATAGAGCCGGTTTTATTTGCACCACAATTTATTGTTTTTTCTACCTGTAGCGTAATTAGGGTTCTTTCTTTGGTATGGTTGTGGTGCGCGATGC